>JAQYOA010000220.1 GCA_028727605.1 Lachnospiraceae bacterium | reverse complement strand
CAGATCATCCTCCAGGGAAATATAGAAACGGGATTCACCCGGATCTCCCTGACGTCCGGAACGTCCGCGAAGCTGATTATCGATACGGCGGGATTCATGGCGTTCCGTACCTACAATCTTAAGACCGCCTGCCGCTTTTGCCACTTCATCCAGCTTAATATCCGTACCACGGCCTGCCATGTTAGTCGCGATCGTCACGGCACCAGCCTCCCCGGCATGCGCTACAATCTCCGCCTCCAGCTCATGGAACTTGGCATTCAGTACCTGATGGGGAATTCCTTCCCGGCGCAGCATTTTGCTTAACAGTTCGGAGGTTTCAATGGTAATCGTACCTACCAGTACCGGCTGCTGTTTTGCATGTGCCTCTTTCACCGCTTCCACAACCGCATGGAATTTTTCCTTCTTGGTCATATAAACGGCATCTTCCATGTCCATACGGATTACCGGTTTATTGGTCGGAATCTCGATAACATCCATTCCGTAAATATCGCGGAACTCCTGCTCCTCTGTGAGAGCGGTACCTGTCATACCTGCTTTTTTCTCATATTTGTTAAAGAAGTTCTGGAAGGTGATGGTAGCAAGTGTCTTGCTCTCACGTCTTACCTTCACATGCTCTTTTGCCTCGATTGCCTGATGAAGGCCGTCGGAGTAACGGCGTCCCGGCATGATACGGCCGGTAAATTCATCAACAATCAGTACCTCATCATCTTTTACCACATAGTCTTTGTCTCTGTGCATCAGATAATTCGCCCGCAGTGCCAGTATGATGTTGTGCTGAATCTCCAGGTTTTCCGGATCCGACAGGTTTTCCAGGTGGAAGAAATTCTCCACCTTGTGTACTCCTTCTTCTGTCAGTGTAATGACTTTGTCCTTCTCATTGACGATGAAATCTCCGGTCTCTTCAATTTCTTCGCCCATGATGGCCGTCATTTTTGTCATTTCTCCGCTGGCTTCGCCCCGTTCCATCTGATGTGCCAGAATGTCACAGGTTTCATACAGCTTTGTGGATTTGCTGCTCTGTCCGGAAATAATCAGCGGGGTTCTGGCCTCGTCAATCAAAACAGAGTCAACCTCATCGATAATACAGTAAGCCAGCTCTCTCTGTACCAGCTGTTCTTTATAAATGACCATATTATCACGAAGATAATCAAAACCAAGTTCGTTGTTGGTCACGTAAGTGATGTCACAGGCATAAGCCTTGCGGCGCTCATCGTTTTTCATATCGTTCAGCACAACACCAACCGTCAGACCAAGAAATTCATGAACCTTTCCCATCCACTCGGCATCACGGTTTGCCAGATAGTCGTTGACCGTTACAATGTGAACTCCGCGGCCTGTCAATGCATTCAGATAGGCAGGAAGCGTTGACACCAGCGTTTTTCCTTCACCGGTTTTCATCTCTGCAATTCGTCCCTGATGGAGAATAATACCGCCGATCAGCTGTACCCGGTAATGTTCCATACCGAGAACCCTCTTGGCTGCCTCACGAATTGTCGCATAAGCTTCCGGAAGAAGAGCATCCAGAGACTCTCCGTTGGCATAACGCTCTTTATATTCCTTTGTCTTCCCCCGCAGTTCCTCGTCAGAAAGTTTTTGCATTTCCGGACGAAGGGCATCGATCTTGTCCACGATGGGCATGATCCGCTTCAGTTCCCTCTCACTGTGGGTACCAAAGATCTTTTCTGTAAATTTCATGCGCAGTACACTCCTAATTTTTATGATAAACGGCCATGTCCGCTTTTGCCGACATCGCCAAAATCCCTGTCTCATACCTTCCGTCCACGCGTCATCGAAAACACTGTGATTCGGGCAGGATAAGGACATTTTTACATACTATTCGTATTTTACCACCTTTGGAACAATATAACAATGAATTTTTCGTTAACAAATAAAAACAGGTCCCGGCTTTTTACCGGGACCTGTATGAATTTTCGATCAGCACTCTGGTTCAATCAGACCGTAAGTGTTGTTTTTCCGTTTGTATACGACATTTACTTCCTCTGTCTCTGCATTGCGGAATACGAAGAAGCTGTGTCCGAGGAGTTCCATCTGTACACAGGCATCTTCCGGATACATCGGTTTCATGCCAAACTTCTTTGTACGGATGATCTGAATATCCTCATCCTCCAGATAATCATGCTCCAGATACGATTTCTGGAAATTGCTGGCATCCTGCTGCTTGTCCACGATTTTGGTCTTATATTTGCGAAGCTGGCGTTCAATAATCTCTTCCACCAGATCGATCGATACGTACATGTCGCTGCTCACCTGCTCGGAGCGGATAATATTTCCTTTGACTGGGATGGTAACCTCTATTTTCTGTCTTTCTTTCTCTACGCTTAATGTTACGATGACTTCCGTGTCAGGCGTGAAATATCGCTCCAGCTTGCCGAGTTTCTCATTTACCGCGGCTTTCAATCCCTCTGTCACTTCGATATTTTTTCCACTGATGGTAATCTTCATAATGCCCAACCCCTTTGCTCTGAAATTTTACAGGCATTTGATCCTGTCGCCTGTAAGTAAATATATTATAACAATCCGGTCAAAAGAATGCAATAGAATTTAGAAAATTTACACTTTTTTCAGACATTTTACTCAGTTACCGGAACAGATTCGCAGTACTTCCGCAAAATTCATGGATCCCCCAAACAGATCGAGCGCACTTCCTATGGTGACATCCAGATGATTCTGCCCCTCCTGTTTCAGAAGTTCCAGATCATGGAATGTGCCGACTCCGCCTGCATAGGTGATGGGAAAGCCTTTCATTTTTGCCAGCAGACGAACCAGCTCAACCTCAATCCCTGAAGCTTTTCCCTCCACATCCACCGCATGAATCAGAAATTCATCGCAGCTTTCCGACAATTTCAGAAGCAGTTCCTCCGTCAGCTTCTCCTTTGTAAACTTCTGCCAGCGGTCTGTGACAATGTAATATCCGTCTTCCTTTTTTCTGCAGCTCAGATCCAGAGTGAGGCGTTTCTTTCCGACTGTCGTCACAAGCTTCTCCAGATTTTCATAGTAAATATGGCCGTCGCGGAATACATAGGAAGTTACAATGACATGACTGGCTCCGGCTGTTAAGAATTCACACGCGTTCTCCGCATTGATGCCGCCGCCGACCTGCAGCCCTCCCGGATAGGAAGACAATGCCAGAAGCGCCTGACGTTTTGTCTCCGGATAATACGGTGAATCTTTGCTGTTCAAAAGGATCACATGCCCTCCGCTGATCCCATACCTTTGGTAGAGCCCGGCATAAAATGAGGCATCCTGCTCGGCAACAAAATTTTCTTTTGCTTTATCTCCTATATCGTTCAGACTGCTTCCCACAATCTGTTTTACTTTTCCATTGTGAATATCGATACACGGACGAAATCTCATAACTTTTTCCTCCTTCAAATTTGTCCCCAATTATAGCAAAAAAGAAAAGATCTGTGTATCCTTTTCATCCAAAGTTCACAACTTTTAGCAAAAAAATACCGCCGGCTTAAAAAACCGACGGTACGTTATTTCCTTTTTAGTCTGTTACATCCTCAAAAGCTTCTTTTACTTTATCCATGAAGCCTTTCTTTTTCTTATGCTGTTCCGGTGCGGAATCCCCGGAATCGGAACCGGCGGGTTTGTTTCCGCAGGCTTCGTCAAATTCACGGAGAGCCGCTTTCGCCTTTTCATTCAGCTTGGTTGGAGTCTGAACAACCAGAGTCACATAATGATCACCCCGCACACTGCTGTTGCGCAAAGACGGTACTCCTTTTCCTTTCAGACGAATCTTGGTATCTGTCTGGGTACCCGGTTTTACGGTATAAAGGACATCTCCGTCCACGGTACTGATCCGGACATCACCGCCAAGCGCTGCCTGTGCAAAGGTAATCGGAGCTGTGGAGAAGATATTCATATCCTGTCTCTGGAAAATCGGATGACGTGCAACCTGAACCTCTACCAGCAGATCGCCTCTTGGTCCACCGTTGATACCCGGCTCACCTTTCTCTCGAATCCGGATACTCTGGCCGTCGTCGATTCCTGCCGGTACCGAAACCTGAATGCGTTTGCGGCTGGAAGTAAAGCCGGTTCCATGGCAATTGGTACATTTTTCACGGATAATCTTTCCGGTTCCGTTACAGTCCGGACAGGTTGTGACATTTCTCACAGAACCAAACATGGTCTGCTGTGTATAGGTCACCTGACCGGTTCCGTTACATTTGGAACAGGTTTCCGGAGATGTACCCGGTTTTGCTCCGGTTCCATGGCAGGTGGTACAGGTGTCTTTCAGATTCAGTTCCAGTTCCTTCTCACAGCCAAAGACTGCCTCCTCAAACGTAATATGAACCACCGCACGAAGATTGGCTCCCTTCATCGGTCCGTTATTTGCTCTTCTTCTGCCTGCTCCGCCGCCGAACAGATCACCAAAAATATCGCCGAAGATATCACCCATATCTCCGCCGTTGAAATCGAAACCGCCAAAGCCGCCTGCTCCGCCGCCTCCGCCATTTTCAAATGCTGCATGACCGAACTGGTCATACTGACGCCGTTTCTCCGGATCGCTGAGGATGCCGTAGGCCTCCGTCGCTTCCTTAAACTTGGCTTCTGCCTCTTTGTCTCCCGGGTTCATATCCGGATGATACTTTTTGGCAAGCTGTCTGTATGCTTTCTTTAATGTGGCATCGTCAGCCCCACGATCTACGCCAAGGACCTCGTAGTAATCTCTCTTATCTGCCATATGTTTTCACCTTTCCATGCAAAAATCCTGCGTCTGCCGGTACCTTTTTTTCTGAAAAAGTCGTTCTTGCGTCAGCGTTTTTTTCTGCATGATTTCTTTTTCAGAGATACAGGGGGCGGAAAACCTTCCGTCCCCTGCAAATACCAGCCTCACAGGGCTTTTCTTTTGCCTTTTGGCTTACTGATCTCTTTCTTAAACTTCCTTGTAATCAGCGTCTACCACATCATCATCGCTGTTTCCGGAAGCACCGGTGCTGCCTGCTCCCATATCCGGGCCGCCTGCTGCTCCTGCACCCTGAGTCTGCTCATAAAGTTTTGCAAACAGTTTCTGGGAGCTGGTCATCAGCTTCTCCTGAGCTGCTTTCAAATCTGCAACCTGAGCATCGGTCATATCATCCGGATTGCATTTTGCGATCAGATCTTTCAGTGCATTCAGGTCTGCCTGAACAGCGGTCTTGTCATTGCTGTCTAATTTATCGCCAACCTCATCCAGAGCCTTCTCAGTCTGGAATACCATGGAGTCTGCATCGTTGCGGGCATCAATTGCCTCTTTCCGTTTCTTATCCTGAGCCTCGTATTCAGCTGCTTCTCTTACTGCCTTATCGATCTCATCATCGGACATGTTGGAACCTGCAGTAATGGTGATGTGCTGTTCTTTTCCTGTTCCCAGGTCTTTTGCAGATACATTTACAATACCGTTGGCATCGATATCAAAGGTAACCTCGATCTGCGGAACACCACGTCTTGCCGGCGGAATTCCATCCAGACGGAACTGGCCAAGTGATTTATTGTCTTTCGCAAACTGACGATCACCCTGTACGACGTTGATATCTACAGCGGTCTGATTATCAGCTGCGGTTGAGAAGATCTGGCTCTTCTTTGTCGGAATGGTTGTGTTACGCTCGATCAGACGGGTTGCAATACCTCCCATTGTCTCGATTGACAGAGAAAGCGGAGTAACATCCAGAAGAAGGATATCGCCTGCGCCTGCATCGCCTGCCAGCTTACCGCCCTGTACAGAAGCACCAAGTGCTACACACTCATCCGGGTTCAGACTCTTGCTCGGTTCATGACCTGTCAGCTGTCTTACTTTATCCTGTACTGCCGGGATACGGGTAGATCCGCCGACCAGAAGAACTTTGGAAAGCTCTGATGCATTCAGACCTGCATCGGAAAGAGCACGGCGTACCGGCTCTGCGGTCTTCTCTACCAGATCATGAGTCAGCTCATCAAATTTTGCTTTGGTCAGATTCATGTCAAGATGTTTCGGACCATCTGCAGTTGCTGTGATGAACGGCAGGTTAATGTTGGTTGTAGTTGCACTGGACAGCTCTTTCTTTGCTTTCTCAGCTGCCTCTTTGATACGCTGCAGTGCCATCTTATCATTGGAAAGATCTACACCTTCCTGTTTTCTGAACTCTGAAAGGATATAGTCTGTTACTTTCTGGTCGAAATCATCACCGCCCAGACGGTTATTTCCTGCGGTAGCCAGAACTTCGATAACGCCGTCGCCGATCTCAATAATGGAAACATCAAAAGTACCGCCGCCAAGGTCGTATACCATGATCTTCTGCTCTTTCTCATTATCAAGTCCGTAAGCCAGTGCTGCTGCGGTAGGCTCGTTGATGATACGTTTTACATCCAGACCTGCAATCTTACCTGCATCCTTGGTTGCCTGACGCTGTGCATCATTAAAGTAAGCCGGTACAGTAATAACTGCTTCTGAAACTTTTTCACCAAGATAGTTTTCAGCATCGCTTTTCAGTTTCTGAAGAATCATAGCGGAAATCTCCTGAGGAGAATATTTCTTTCCGTCGATATCTACTTTATAGTCAGATCCCATCTCACGTTTGATGGAACGAATGGTCTTCTCAGCATTGGTAACTGCCTGACGTTTTGCAGGCTCACCTACCAGACGATCTCCATTCTTTGTAAATGCAACGATAGAAGGTGTGGTTCTCTCGCCTTCTGCGTTTGCGATAACGGTCGGCTTTCCACCTTCCATAACAGCTACACAGCTATTTGTTGTACCTAAATCAATACCTATGATCTTGCTCATTGTTTATTCCTCCTCAATGAAATATACTAAATAAAATCATTACCTGTTTGTTTTCCCGCCTGTCCGGCGGATCTATTCAAAATCAAGGCCGGTATCAGTTAGCCACCTTGACCATACTGTGGCGGACTACAGTTTCTTTGTATTTGTAGCCCTTCTGGAATTCCTCAACGATGATGTTCTCACCGACTTCCTCATCTTCCACATGCATCACTGCATTGTGCAGATTCGGATCAAATTCTTTGCCGACTGCTTCGATCACGGTCACACCGAGATCTTCCAGGGTCTTCGTAAGCTGCTTATACACCTTATTCATACCGTCAGCAAATGGATCCTCCTCCGGATGTTCCACCGTGGCCAGGCCACGTTCAAAGTTATCCACAACAGGGAGTATCTTTTCTACAATATCCCTGGCACCGATTGCATACATATTTGCTTTTTCTTTCTCGGTTCTCTTGCGGAAATTATCAAACTCTGCCATCTGTCGGGTCAGACGGTCTGTCAATTCTTCAATTTTCTCGTCTTTCTTATCTTTTTTCTTCTTGAAGAATTTTCTCTCTTTTCCATCGTCCGCGGTTTCCTTGGAGCTGTCCTCCTCCGTTTTCGATGAAGCTGCTTCTTCTGTATTCTCCACAGTTTCTGCTTCCGGCTGCTCTTCCTGTAAAATTGCATCCGCATCCGCTTTATCAGCTTCCTGCCCGATTTCTTTTTCTATATCGCGTGTAGGTTCTTCCATGTTTTCCTCTGCTTCCTTTTTATTTTCTTCCGCCATAACCTCATGCCACCTTTCTACGTATTCGTATCCGGCTTCTTAAAGACGGAGTCCAACTGGACTTTTAATGTTTTCAAATTGTCTACCACATTTTCGTAATCCATTCTCTTTGGTCCCACAATTGCGATGGTTCCCTTCATGCCGTTCCCCATATCATATGTGGTTGTCACGACACTGCAGTCACGAAACGGTTCCAGCGTCGATTCGCTTCCGATATATACCTGAATACCGGTATTTTCCTTTTCCTCTGACACGGTGTCTTTGAGCATATCCACCAGTTTCTGTCTCTCCTCGAATGTGGAGATCAGCTGACTGGCTCTGCTCCGGTCTGACAGTTCCGGATATTTGAAAATGTTGGTTGCTCCACTGGTGTAGATTGGCACATCTTCCGTGCTCACTGCAATGGCTTCCGCTACTGCATCAACCACCTGACTGATCACACCGGAGTGGATTCCCGCCTGCTCTTTCAATTTTTTGATAATACCCAGATTGATCTCTTCTATTGTAAGACCGTTCAGCTGAGTATTCAAAAGCAGGTTCAGTTTCAATATCTGTTCATCGTCGATTGTCTCATCCAGGTCGATAATCTGATTCTTCACCAGATTTCCCTCCACTACGATGACGGCCAGCACCTGATCCTCATTCAGCTTGGAAAGCTGTATGAACTTTACCTTATTGTGGTGATATTCAGGGCCTGTAATCAACGTTGCATAATTTGTTGATGAAGCCAGAAGCTTTACCACCTGCTGGAGAACTTTCTCCATGTGATCGGTTCGCTCGATTACCATAGACTTGATATCCGCGATCTCCTGCTCCTTTTCTTTCATCAGCTCATCTACATAAAGGCGATAGCCCATATCTGAAGGAATGCGTCCTGCGGAAGTATGAGGCTGTATAATGTAACCCATTTCTTCCAGATCAGACATCTCATTCCGAATTGTGGCGGAGCTTAAATTCAAATCTGTGTACTTGGAAATCGTTCTTGAGCCGACCGGTTCACCGGTTTCCAGATAAGTCCGGATGATTGCTTTTAATATTTTTTTCTTTCGCTCATCCAATTCCACATCCATTCCCTTAAGCTCCTCTCTTCTCTGTCAAATATTCCCGACAGACGCTGTCGGCATTCGACTCGGATGATTTTAGTTTTGTTAGCACTCGTTTCAGTGGAGTGCTAACATCTATGTTCTTAAGATAGCACTCCGGTATTTGTTTGTCAACACTTTTTACCAGTTTTTCCATGAAGAAATTGTGAAAAAAATATAAACACCCAGGGAAGTTTTTCCCTTCCTCTGACGTTCCATCCGGGATATATTCTCATTTTCGTTATTGTTTTATAACTGAAAACTGGTAATGCCGTATAGTAGTATCCTGCTTTTTCGATACGGCCGTTTAGTAGTATGAGAATGGGTGATCAAAATGAAATTTGAAAGAATTGAACAGCTCCGTCTGGAGCGTGGCTTTACGATTCGCTTTGTTGCTTCCTACCTCGGCTGCAACCGCGATGTCTATTCCAGATACGAGAAAGGCGGACGACAGATTCCCATTGATCTCGCTGTTCGTCTCGCCAGGCTTTATGACTGCAGCATGGATTATCTTCTGGGTCTTTCTGATATCAGACATCATTACGGAGAGTAAATGGAACAGCCGGGATTTTTCATCCCGACTGTCTCTTTTCGTCAAATCATCGGAGCAGGTATTCTCTGATCCATGATTCGTCCAGCTTCCATTCCTCTTCTTCCAGACAAAGATCGATGGAAAACGGCCATCCCATATGCCCCTGCCAAAAAGGTTTTCCGATCTGAAACAGAACACTGCATTTTTCTGTTTCCGGCACTTCCTCATCACACTCCTGTTCTCCGGAACCGATACGAATTCCTATCTTTTTATAGAAGAAACTCGTCTCATCGATTCCGGCCTCCTGCATCAATTCCGCCTTAAGCCGATGAACTTCCATTCCATCCAGAATTTCTCCCTGCTCACAGTATTCCCGAATTTCCCGGGGAAATCCCTCTTTTATCGCTTCTTCATCACCATCGCAGATCGCTCCCATCATATCCTGCGCAATCTCGCCTGCCCTGATGATCTGCCGCTCCTCCATGACCTGCATCCTCCTTCAACGAATCGCCGCACAGATTTTTCGAATAAATTGCCGTGCAAATATAGCCGTATAGTCGTATTTGTCCTTAAATTCTGCCGCCATTGGTAGGATTAGTGGCAAAGGATTGGTAGAGACAGATGAAATATCAGAGAATTGAAGACCTGCGAGTAGACCATGATCTGACAATCAAAGAAATATCCGTGATCCTGAATTGTCACAGAGATGTATATTCCCGTTACGAGAAAGGAACTCGCGATATTCCTACTGATTTTCTGATCCGGCTCGCAAAGCTTTATGACTGCACAACAGATTATCTGCTTGGCATCAGCGACGTGAAAAGAAAATTCGGTCAATAAATCAATGATTTCTCTTCGTAACTTTTTCATCTGCTCTTTTACGACCATTTAGTAGTATTTTCATTATAACGAGAATTCCTGTTCGGCGTCAAGTAGGGAACTCTATTCCAAAGGAGCCGGATATCCGAATGGATCTTTCCCGGATGCAAAAAGCCGTTTCTGTTTTCCTCCCGGAATCGAAACGGCTTTTTTACTGTTTAATTTTCCTGCAGATCCTCCAGATTTTTCTTCAATTCCAGCATCTGATCCCTCAGCTGTGCCGCCATCTCGAAGTTCAGTTCTGCCGCTGCCGCCTTCATCTGTTTCTGTACCTTTCCGATGAGTTTTTCCAGTTCTTCCCTGCTCATAGATTCCGGATCTTTCGAAAGTTTTTCTTCCGATTTTGCAACCTCTTTGGAAATGCTGATCAAATCCCGAACGGCCTTCTGGATTGTCTTTGGTGTGATATTGTGTTCTTCGTTGTATTTCTCCTGCAATTCCCTTCGGCGAAGAGTCTCTTCCATTGCCATTTTCATGGAATCTGTCACGGTATCCGCATACATAATGACATGTCCGTCACTGTTTCTCGCCGCACGTCCGATCGTCTGAATCAGAGAGGTTCCCGAACGCAGGAAGCCTTCTTTGTCCGCATCGAGAATCGCCACCAGCGTGATCTCCGGAATGTCCAGACCTTCTCTTAGAAGGTTGATTCCCACCAACACGTCAAATACATCCAGCCGCATATCCCGGATAATCTCGGTCCGCTCTAAGGTGTCAATATCGGAATGCAGATAACGGACCCGTATCCCGGCCTCTTTCATATAATCCGTAAGATCCTCCGCCATACGCTTGGTCAGGGTCGTCACAAGTACCTTGTTATGACTGGCTACCTCTTTTTTCACTTCAAAAATCAGATCATCAATCTGACCTTCCACCGGACGTACTTCCACATTCGGATCAAGAAGTCCTGTCGGGCGAATGATCTGTTCCGCTCTCAGCAGCTCATGATCCGCCTCATATTCTCCCGGTGTGGCAGATACAAACAGAATCTGGTCAATCCGATCCTCAAATTCCTCAAAGTTCAGCGGCCGGTTGTCTTTTGCGGACGGCAGACGAAATCCATAGTCTACCAGCGTGCTCTTTCTGGATTGATCGCCTGCATACATGCTTCGGATCTGCGGCAGAGTTTTGTGCGACTCATCAATGATAATCAGGAAATCATCCCCAAAGTAATCCATCAGCGTATAGGGCGGTTCTCCAGGCTTTAACCCAGAAAGATATCTGGAATAATTCTCGATACCGGAACAGATTCCGGTTTCCTTTAACATCTCAATATCGAAATTTGTTCTCTCTTCGATTCTCTGTGCCTCAATCAGTTTTCCTTCGCTCTTGAAAAAGCGCACCTGTTCCTCCATATCTTTTTCAATCTCCGTGGTCGCTTTCAAAATCGAATCCATCGGGACAACATAATGAGATGCCGGGAAGATTGCCGCATGCTTCAGCTCACAGAGAATTTCCCCGGTCAGCGTATCAATCTGGACAAGCCGATCAATCTCGTCTCCGAAAAATTCCACACGTATCGCCTTGTCCGATTCCTCCGCCGGAAAGATTTCCAATACATCTCCCCGTACACGGAAAGTTCCCCGATGAAAATCCATATCATTTCGTTCATACTGAATGTCAATCAGCTGTCGTATCACATCATCTCTGTCCTTCTCCATTCCCGGTCGCAGCGAGATGATCATTTCCATGTAATCTTTCGGGCTTCCGATTCCATAAATACAGGAAACACTGGAGACCACAATCACATCTTTCCGCTCACTCAGCGCAGAAGTAGCGGACAGACGGAGCTTATCAATCTCATCATTTCTGGCAGAATCCTTTGCAATATACGTATCCGACGAAGGCACATAGGCTTCCGGCTGGTAATAATCGTAGTAGGAGACAAAGTATTCCACCGCATTCTCCGGGAAGAACTCCTTGAATTCCCCGTAGAGCTGTGCTGCCAGAGTTTTATTGTGCGCAATTATGAGTGTTGGTTTATTTAATTGTTCAATGACGTTTGCCATGGTAAAAGTCTTGCCAGAGCCCGTAACTCCTAATAAAGTCTGACATTGGTTGCCTTCTTTGAAGCCTTTTACAAGGGCTTCAATGGCCTGCGGCTGGTCTCCGGTTGGTTTATATTCGGAGTGTAATATGAATTTATCCATGATTTTTTTCTCCTTAAAGCCATGCATAGATAAGCCGAATTGCTTATTGGGAGCTTGCTCACGTATAAGCACATTCGAATGAAGATGTATAGGGCACAAGCCCTCACCGAAATGCAGCATAAGCGAAATCGAAGTGGCATGGCCTTCTTTTCACAATTACCTCAATCCATAATCTCCACATTCAACTTTTCATTGTAACATCCTCCCTCTGTATTATTCATACCAAACTCATTTAAAGGTATTTACAATTCCAAACTATTTTCTTTTAATAAAAAGTCATAGATACTCATAGTAGTAATTCCATCTTCATCCCTTGTGATATTCACAACATCTTTAACAACAATAATCTTTTTAAAGGAATCGTTTACATTTACAAGAGAAACCTTTTCCTGAATCCGTTTTTCTTCCGTCGGCATGCTAAAGGCTGATTGAATATAATATCGTTTGCTGCCGAGGTTCGCTATAAAGTCAATCTCCAACTGCTTCTTGTATTCTTTACCTTCTTCGTCTGTTCCACGTTTTTCTACAACACCAATATCTACTGAATATCCTCTGCTTCGCAATTCGTTGTAAATAATATTTTCCATTAAATGCGTTTCTTCAACCTGTCTGAACTCTAACATTGCATTCCTGAGTCCCACATCTTCAAAATAATACTTTAATGGTGTACCAATATATTTTCTGCCCTTTACGTTATAACGATTTGCCTTATTAATAATGAAAGCATCTTCTAAATGCTCTATATACTGCCTGATTGTATTCAAACTGATTGTTGACTGAATTGTACTCTTAAATGTAGCTTCAATCTTCGACGGATTTGTCAGGGAACCAATAGCGGAAGCAAGAATGTTAATTAAGTCCTCCAGCTCCTGTGTTTTCTCAATATGGTGCCTTTCAATAATATCTTTCAAATAGGTTTCTTTAAACAAATTCGTAAGATAGTTAATCTTCTGTTCTTCTGTTTTCATTGTAACCGTCAACGGAAGACCACCATATACTACATACTCAGCCCATCCACGATATATGTCTCCGTCATAGGCTTCCATAAATTCCTTGAAAGTCAATGGATAAATGTGAATTTCATCACCTCTACCCCTAAATTCAGTAATTACATCTTTTGACAAAAATTTTGAGTTACTGCCTGTTACATATACATCTGCATTTCTGATATGAAGTAACGAGTTAAGCACTTCTTCAAACTCTTCCAGCATCTGAACTTCGTCCAACATAATATAATACTGTTCGTCATCGGTAATCAATGATTCTATATAATCTAATATTGCATCCGGGTCACGATACTTTTTATTCTTTCGCTGATCCAACTCAATCATAATAATATGTGATACAGGTACACCTTGCTCTAACAGATAATTCTTGAAAATATGAAAAAGCAGATAGGACTTTCCGCATCTTCTGATACCTGTTACAACCTTTATCATTCCATTGTGCATTCGGTTAATCAAATCGTTTAGATATTTATCTCTTTTAATTTCCATAAATCAATCTCCTTTACTGCACATTTTAAACGATTTTGTACCTTTTATTCAATGACGCTTTCATCAGATAAAGTTTTATTGAATATTTTTTACGTTTACGTCCACTTTTTTCAGTATGATTATACCTCAGAAAAGTTCCAGAAGCAAATCTTATTGAAAATTATATCCGTATCCGTACAAAATATTCAATACCAACTACTTACTATGTAAGTCCGGACATCCTCTTTATTTTTACCGTGACAAAAAAAGTACAGAACAAATCCGAATACTCGTTCTGTACTTTTGAATCTTAATTTATTCAAAAAGCTCCGGCTCATTCTCAATCAGTGTTTTGAAAATTCCTCCTCAAACGGATACCGCAGGTTCCATTCTCTTCGCAGAGAATCACACTGTCTTAACACCGACAGACTTTTTTTCCAGATCATAACCGGTGACTCGATCCGTCCGTTTCGGATGCACTCATTCACATGTCTTATCTCATACTGGAAGCCTTCATCCTGTATTCCGCTCACATTCTGCTCTACCATCCGCTCTTCCCGGTACACCTTCTCTCCCAAATGAATCTCCATCTGTGTAGGCTTCCAGAAATGCGGCACCACAAGGTAGCCGTCTGTACCGTAAATGCAGGCTGTATCCGGCATTTCTGTGCGGATTCCGCTTGTCATAACCGCCAGCTCTCCTTTGTCATACAAAGAAATATAGCTTGCCTGCTCATCTACCTTCAAATGCAGTTCATCCGTATCAAAAGAAGCCAGACCAGTTATACGTACAGGCTCTTTGTTCAGTATCATATCCGCAAAATGAAGATTATAAACGCCGACATCAAGAAGACCTCCTCCTGCCCGGTTCGGGTCAAACAGCCTTCCGCTGCCGTCCTGCGGTTCCGCCCGAAAAGAGAATGCCGAATGGATTGCCCTCACCTGACCGATCTGTCCCTGTTCCAGACACTGACAGATTCTTTCTGCCATCGGGAAAAATCTGCTCCATACCGCCTCCATCAGGAAAACGTTTTGCTGTTCTGCACAGGCAGCCATCTCCTCAAATTCCGCCGCATTGACTGCTGCCGGTTTTTCCACCAGCACATGTTTTCCCGCCTTCATCGCCTGCAATGCCAGATCCTTATGTACACTGTGAGGAACGGCAATATATACTGCATCAATCTCTTCCCGCGACAGCAGCTCCTCATAGCTTGTCGCCTCCGGTATCCCGTACTGTTTTGCTACAGCCTCTGCACTTTCCATTGTTCTGGAAGCTACTGCCGCAATCTCCATATCCTTCACCTGCATGGCTCCTTTGATCCATCGGTTCAGGATGCTGCCGGCTCCCAATATTCCCCAGCGTATGATTTTCTTTTTCGGTTCCATTGCCCTCTCCTCCTTCTCAGATGTTGTCTGCCGGAAATGAGACCCCGATCTGCCTGCGGACCTCATCCATGATTTTCATACTCTCCAGCGACGTCCAAAGATAATCTTCGGTGTTTTCTCTTCCCTGTACTGCCAGAAGAAATTTCTGTATCTCATAAAGCATATTGTTTTCTTCTCCCGGCACTTCATATTCTTCTTCTGTCCCATCATAATAATGGATCGCTATCTTTCTGGGATTTGTGATATTCCAGATCAGCATTCTTCCCTTTTCCCCCTGGATTTCACTGGGCTCCTTACTGTCTGTTATCTTCGAATAAACCAGTTCCGCCACCATGGAATCGTAGCTTGCCAGAATGCTTCCAAGCCCGTCGATTCCTCCCCGCAGAAGAACAGCCGACGCTTTTACTTCTTTTGGCACACCAAAAAGCTGCACCATCGGCTCCACACAGTAAACGCCGATATCCATAAGTGCCCCTGCCGAACAGCTGCGATCAAAAATATTGTGATGATTCCCCTGCAAAAAACTGTCGTAACGGCTGGAATACTGGCAATAACGAAAAGCAGCCCGGCGGATTGTTCCAAGCTTTGCCATCTCTTTTGCCATTCTCTCAAAGCCCGGATCATGGAGAGGGCGCATCGCTTCCATCAGCACCCTTTTGTTTTGGCGGGCTGCTTTGATCATCTCCTGTACCTCGCGAAGATTGGAAGCCATGGATTTCTCACAGAGAATGTGTTTTCCTGCATTCAAAAGCTGTACTGCCTGATGGCAATGCAGGGAATTCGGGCTTGCAATATACACCGCATCCACTTCCCGATCCGCCGCCAACTCTTCCAGATCATCATAACTCTTTTCTGCCCCATACATTCCGGCAAACTCTTCTGCTCTTCCTTTCTCCCTGGAATACGCCGCACAGTATCTGAAATCCTCACATTTTCCGGCTGCTTCCAGAAAGCGAACCGTTATTTTACTTGTCCCGATTGTCGCAAAATGAACTGACATACACTTTTGTCCCCCGTTTCTTCAATCTGAATTTCCCGGCATATGAGCCCGACATCAATTTCTCCATACAAAGTAAAAATGCTGCCGCACCTGTGATTTGAAATCACCCGTGCGGCAGCTGCTCATTGCTCAGCACTCGAAAATGCCTGTTTCTTAAAGATACTTCTCTGCCACCTTGCGCAGTTTCTCAGGATCTTTGGCAAACCATTTATCAAAAGTGGTATGCTCTGCTTCCACAGCTTTTCCAAGGTCCACGAAGAAAGAAGGAATTTCGGACTCAAGCATAACGCCCCACTCCTCACCAAAACGTTCTTCTCCCTGCACATCGGATCCATTGACATGGAACGTAAAACCGCTCTGTGGTTTTCCATCCACTTTTTTCACTGCTCCATGGAAACCAAGCGTTCCGATCTGATGGGTTCCGCAGGAGGAGGTACATCCGGAAATATGAATCCGGGGCAGTACTCCGTCAGCGAAATCATATTTTCTCACTTCTTCTACAATACTTGCGAGCAAGCCCTGGGAGTTTCTAAGACCAATCTGACAAATTGTACTTCCGATACAGGAAACGGAAGTTTCAAACAAATTCTTTGCTCCATCCTCGGTAACGGCAAGTACACGCTCTGCCTCTGCTCCGGTCAGATTAATCACATAGATCGTTTCATCCGGTGCAATGCGGACCTCTGCTTCCCCGGCATCACGAATTGCTTCGTAGATCTCTGCAAATTTTCCAACCGCCGGAAGTCCTCCGATCGGATGGTATGCCACTGCATACAGACCTTCCTGTTTCTGGGGAATCACTCTATCTCCGGATGCGCAGCTTCCATCTCCCGTCTTTTTCACAACGCGGGGCTCTACCTGAATTGTCAGATCTTCTCTTTCCCTGACCGCTGCAAGTTTTTCAAGAAATGCTGCCTTATACCCTTCACCCAGCGTTTCCTGCATATATCGTGTTCTCGCCTTCGCACGATTCTCATAGTTTCCATATGCCACAAAGGTATCAATCATCGCTCTGATATAAAACAGTATTTCGGAGGGATCCACTGCCTCCGCCACTTTCACGCCCATTCGGGGATTGTTTCCCAGACCGCCGGCACTGTACACATCAAACTTTCCGTCTTCTCTTGCGGCAAATCCAAGATCACGGAAGGTTGCATGTGTGACATTTGCAGGAGAGTTGGAAAATCCCACTTTCAGTTTTCGGGGCATCTTTACGGTTTTGATTGTGGTGAGAAGATAATCTGCAGCTGCCTCTGCATAGGGCAGTACATCAAAATACTCTCCTGCTTCCACACCGGAAAGAGGTGATACCATGGTATTTCTCGGAAAATCTCCGCCGCCGCCTCTGGTGACGATTCCCACATCCATGGCCTTTTCCATAATCTCACAGACTGCTTTTCCGTCCAGATTGTGCAGCTGAACCGTCTGACAAGTAGTAAAATGAGCCTTGTCCACTCCATACTCTGCAATCACATCTGCAATAAATTTCAGTTTTTCCTTTGTCATTCTTCCGCCTGCCATGCGAAGACGGATCATGCTGGCTTTTCCGCCTTTCTGGGCGTAGCTTCCAAAGCCGCCGGAAAATCCCTTGTAATCTTTCATGCTGACTTCTCCGGCATAAAACTGATCTGTCTTCTCACGGAATTCACTCAGATCATCCCGAAATTCCTGCATTAATTTTTCCATTGCAATATCCCTCCTATGTTCTTTTCCTGATTATAGTGTAAGTTCAATCTTCTCAAAACTCAATACCCAAATGCATTTTTGTATTTCATTTTACATTTTCTTAACCACGTCAATCGCTTTTTCCAGCTGTACATCGCTGTCCGCATCTTCCGGCAGTTCGATTTCCACATCCGGTGTGATGCCCACCCCATGAATATCATTCCCAAGAGGCGTATAATAATGCGCGATCGTCAATTTTACCACACTGCCGTCCGGCAGTTTGTAAGTATTTTGTACAATACCTTTTCCAAATGTCACAGTACCGACAATCGTACCGATTCCATAATCTTTGACCGCTCCGGTGAAAATCTCCGCCGCACTGGCTGTATTTTCATTGACCAGCACAACCAGGGGAATGTCAATAGGCGTATCGCCGTCACAGAGGTATTCTTCCCGCTTTCCATTCTTATCTTCCGTATAAACAATCAGACCTTCCGGAAGAATCTGGCGCAGTGTGTCGCAGACAGAAGAAACCAGACCACCCGGATTTCCCCTCAAGTCCACAATCAGGCGCTCCATGTCCTGTTCCTTTAAGTTTTCATAGACTTCCCCGAACTGTTTTGCTGTCAGACTGGTAAATTCACTGATTGCCAGATATCCAATGGAATCCTCCAGCATCTCTCCCGCCACCGAAACTGCCTCCAGTTTTTCTTTCTTCACTTCCAGCAGCAGTTCTTCTGATGTGCCGTTCTCCCCGCTTTCGCGGCTGATCGTAAGCGTTACCGTCTCTTTTCCGTTTTCTTTGAGAAGCGCAACCGCTTCGCTTAACGTCATTCCTGTCAGTTCATTTCCGTCAATCCTTACAATCTGATCACCCGGCAGGATTCCTGCATTCCATGCCGGAGTATCCTGCTGAACTTCCTCCACAATCAGGTGATCCTCCTCCATGGAGACCGTGACTCCAATGCCTTCATAATATCCGTCCTGAGCGGTTTTAATCGCTTCGTATTCACTGGCTGTATAGTAGGTCGAATAGCGGTCGCCTAATCCGCTGATCAATCCTTTATACATACTGTCCGCCAGCTTTTCATCCTCCTTATCTCCGGCATACACCTGATCAATCAGTTCCTCAATCGTGCGGATTTTTTTTGCAGAAAGCCAGCTTCCGGGCGATGAAGTACTCCCGGGAAGCCAGACAAAATTGATCAGAAGAAACAAAAGGGCAACGACACCAAGCGCCGCTGCAATTCCGGCGAAAAACGCCTTTTTGGTGCTGCTGATCTTCTTCCCTGAAAATCGTCTCTTTTTTCCTTTATGTTCCGGTTCATTTTGATTCTCTAATTCGTTCACTTTCCATCCCTTCCCGTTCTCTTATCTCATCGGATACTCCGTTTTAAAAAAACTGCCCCGGGGATCTGCGTCCGACACTGCAGCGCTCCTCCCCAAGGGCAGCCAGAATACTCTGCTTGTTATACTCTCAGATGTTTGCGAATTGTAACCAAACTTCCCACAAGGCCAATTCCCATACCAAGGAGCAGTCCGACAGGAAGCAGAATCCGAAAGACCGACTCTACCGGCATGAAAGCGAGAAAACTTGACAAAACACTGAATTCTGTCATCACATAACTGATTACTTTATTATAAATCAGATACAGAAGCCCCAGCGGAATTGCAGCACCGATCAGGCCAATCAGAATTCCTTCAATCAAAAACGGAGCACGCACAAACAAATTGGTAGCACCAATCAGCTTCATGATTCCAATCTCTTCCTTCCGGACAGAGATACCAATGGTGACAGTGTTGCTGATCAGGAATACGGATACCGCAAGCAGAATCAGGATAATGGCAATCGATACATACGCAATCACACGATTCATCGTCGAAAGCGTAGCCGTCGCTCCTTCCATCTGTTTTACATCCCGAACGCCATCCAGTGTGCGAATATAATCAGCAAGTGCATCCTGATTCTCCACTTCGTACACATACACTTCATAATGAGCAGAGGTAGCCAGCGGGTTGTCGTTCGGTCGGAACCCTTCTTTGTACTCCTCTTTTCCCTCGAAGTAATCTTTTGCAAAATTTTCCCAGGTCTCATCTGCAGACACATATTTGACCTCTTTGACAATCTCTTTCTTCGCAGAAATCTCGGTTCCGATCTCATCAATCGTCGCCTGATCCGCATCCTCATCAAAGAAAACGGTCATACTCACATCTGTCTCTGCACTCTTTACAATATAATTAAAGTTGATGACGATTGCAAAAAAGATACCGAACAGGAAAATACAGGCTCCCATGGTCGCGATGGATGCCAGAGAAAACATTTTATTTCTCCAGATATTTCTGACACCCTGTTTGATACTGTAACACAGTGTACTAAACCTCATGGTACTCGCCCTCCTTCTCATCGCTGATCACAACACCCTTGCGCATGGTGATCACGCGCTTTTTCATGGAGTTGACGATTTCCCGGTTATGGGTTACCACCAGCACTGTCGTTCCGCGGTCATTGATTTCCTCCAGCAGTCTCATAATCTCCATGGAGTTTCCCGGATCCAGATTACCTGTGGGCTCATCCGCAAGAAGAATATCCGGCCGGTTTACAATGGCTCTTGCAACCGCAACTCTCTGCTGTTCACCTCCGGAGAGCTCCTTTGGAAATGATCTGTATTTTTCCGCCAGTCCAACCAGAGTGAGCACTTCCGGAACACGTTTTTTAATGACACGGTTCGGTTTTTCTACCACTCTCTGGGCAAAGGCCACATTTTCGTAAACGTTGCGATCTTTCAGCAACCGGAAATCCTGGAATACAACACCGACTCCCCGGCGGTATTTCGGTATCTGGCTCCGTCTCATACGATTCAGATTTTTCCCATTCACTTTAATGGTACCCGAAGTCGGTTCCAGTTCTTTGAGCAAAAGCTTGATCAGGGTCGATTTTCCTGAGCCGCTGTTGCCCACAATAAATACAAATTCCCCCTTCTCGATGTGTAAGGATACGTTATTTACAGCCGGCTGGCCTTTCGCGTAGCTCTTACTTACACTGTCTAAAATAATCATGTAACTCCTCCTTAAAGAGTACTTAATAGTCGAGCGTTTCCATATATTTCATATACTGCACGACCATAAGTGCGATCTTGAATGTGATCGCATCCTCGAAAACCCGCAAATCAAGTCCCGTACTCTTCTGCAGCTTGTCAAGCCGGTATACCAGCGTGTTTCGATGTATATAAAGCTGTCTGGATGTTTCCGAAACATTCAGCGAATTCTCGAAGAACTTATTAATTGTTGTCAGTGTCTCCTCATCAAAGTCATCCGGAGATTTATTTCCGAATATTTCCCTGATGAACATTTTACACAGCGGAATCGGCAGCTGATAAATCAAACGTCCGATGCCGAGTGAACTATATGCATAGATATCATTCTCGCCGGAGAAAATCTTGCCTACATCCATAGCCATTTTGGCTTCTTTATAGGATCTGGAGACTTCTTTAATCTCCTTGACAATGGTACCGTAAGCAACGTGAGTCTTCCCTTCCTCATCCTTACCTGCTGCATCCAGGATAGAAGCTGCAACTTTATTCATCTGTGCATAATCTTCCCCTGCATCCAGCTCTTTGACGATGATAATATTTTTCTCATCGACAGCAGTTATAAAATCACCGGACTTGGTGCCAAACAGATTCTTCACGCTTTCCAGCGCACCGCTGTTTTTGTCCGGGTTTGTTTCCAGAATAAATACAAGGCGCCTTGCTTCCGCCTCAATATGTAGCTTTTTCGCTCTGTTGTAAATATCTACAAGAAGCAGATTATCCAGGAGCAGATTTTTGATAAAGTTATCTTTATCAAATCGCTCTTTATAAGCTACCAGCAGATTCTGGATCTGGAAGGTAACAAGTTTCCCTACCAGATGTACATCATCATTTGCCCCTTTCACCACAAGAATATACTCCAGCTGATGCTCATCATAAATCTTAAAAAACTGATAATTCTTCATGGTCTGGGAATCTGCCTGAGACTCGGCAAAACTGGCAACTTCATTTTTATTGATCTCTACTTCCGGGAAGGTTGTGACCAGCACCTTTCCTTCCACATCCGTCACACAAAGCTCTACACGTGAAATGTTTTTGATTCCCTCAATCGTACTTTGCAAAATCTGATTTGAAATCATAGCTTCTTCCCTCTTTCATCCTATGGTTTTTGCTTTTCAAAATACCCATCTGCTGCCGAAAGAACAACTGCATATCAGAATCCACACCCCTATGTTTCTGATACCAATTACCGTTTTTCGGGTTCCTGTACAGTGCCGCTTTTCAAATCTTACTTAGACTCTGAACAGTTCCATTTTAATACATAATGTCCAAAAAATAAAGAGAAACTCCAACAATCTCTGCACTTTTATGAGAAATCTGTCTGAAATCCCTCTCCGAGAACTTCCCTTGCATCAAACACTACTACAAACGCATCGGGATCAATTGTCCCTACAATTACTTTCATCTGGGGAACCTGTTTTTTCCCCAGCACACAAAACACCATCACGCGTTCCTCACCGGTATACATTCCGCGGATATGGACACCGGTCGTTCCCCGGTCCAGTTCCTCCATCAGACGATTGGCAACTTCTTCCGGCGCGGAAGTGATAATGAAAGCGGATTTTGCATAATTCATACCTTCCATCAGTGCATCAGCCACCTTTGTGGTTACAAAAATTGCAACAACCGCATATAAACAGGCACGGATTCCGAACACGAAAACTCCGAGAAACACAATCAGACCATCGACCACCTGCATCACCTGCCCCACTGAGTAATAGCGCAGGAAATGCTGAATCAAAGCAGCCATCATATCCGTTCCGCCGGTTGTCCCGTTTCCGATAAATACCATTCCAATGCCGGCTCCCATAAGAACGCCGCCAAACAGAGCGGACAAGGTCAGATCATCCGGAACCAGGCAAAATACCGGAAGGACCGCCAGCCAGAAAGTATTCATCAGCGTTCCGAAAATTGTTTTCTTCAAAAATTCGATCCCTTTGATGCGAATACCAAAAAAGAACATGGGAATGTTCAGAATCAGGTTGGTAAACCAGATCGGAATGCCTCCCGGAAAGACCTCTTCCGTCAGCTGTTTGATCACAATGGCGAGACCGGTAAAGCCTCCGGTAACAAGACCGGCCGGATCAAAAACAGAATTGATTGCCACAGCCATGAGGGCTGTCCCCAAAGTAATCAAAAAGTAATCTCTCCCCGGTCTCTTCTTCACCAATGGGTGCATGATCGTTATCCTTCCTTCTCACTGTTATATTTTGTTACCATTCGTTTGAATGTATTCTTCTTCAATAAGTTTCCCCACCAGCTGGTTTTTATTCCCGCATCATTTTGTACCGATGGATGCTCTCCGAGACTGAACCAGATTTTCGCATTAATTTTGCTGCTGTTCTCCAGGACAAACTGATCCTGTCTTGTCCCGGCAAGTCCGCTTACGATAATATCCACCGTGTTACTGTTAATCTCATTAACCAGACTGTCAAAATCGGATTCCTCCAGGGAATCCACAACAGAACTGCCTTCAATCTGGATTCCCGGATAGGTTTCCATAAGATATTTTACCAATGCCCTGGCCTCACTCTCCGTATCGCCAAGTACATAAACCCGGCAATCTTTCTGAATCAGATACCAGAACAGACGGGCAATAAACTCATTGGTTTCCACTTCCTCATAAACAGGCTCTTCCGGTTCAACTCCGGCAGCATCCAACACCTCCGTCTCGCAGATCACGGTCATATCAAAATCGGAAATATATTTTTTCCATCGCTCATCCTTGTTCGCCTGCATCAGCATCTGCATCGTCACGACACCGATCGTATTCAGTTTATCATTTTTCAGGTATTCCTCCACCTGACTCATCGCTGCATCGACTCGTTTCAATTCCACTGCAACGCCTAAAATTTCAATTTCTGCCTTCAACTCCTGCACCTCTGATTCTTTGTGGCTGATCAAGGGCATTTCCCCCTATAATTATCCCCATTGTACCAAAAAAAAGAGCCGTTGTCAAAAACGGCTCTTTTCTTCCTCATATTCGTCAAACAGGGATGTATAGCTGATTCTTTATACTTCAAAGATCAGATCGCCATAGGACGGCATCGGCCACATTTCTTTGTCTACGATCATTTCCAGTTTATCTACCGGTGTACGGAGTGCTTCCATTGCCGGAGCAACTTCTTCGTAGTAATATTTTGCCTTTTCCTCGCCGTCTTCCATCGTACAGCCTTTGTCTTCAATGGCAATCAGGGCTGCCAGAGCATTCTGAGTCTCTTTCAGAAGCTTGCTGGTCTCTTCAAGCAGTTCTTTCTGTACGCTTACTTCGCTGACACCTGCTGCAAGGATTGTGTTGATGGATCCGGCCAGTCCAGTAGCATATTTGATTACTGCAGGAACAATCTGTTTGCTTGCCATATCGATCATGGTCTTTGCCTCGATGTTAATGGTCTTTGCATAATTCTCATATTTTACTTCCGCACGGGATTCCAGTTCTGCCTTGGTGAATACACCGAAATCACCGAACAGTTTTACTGCTTTCTCGGAAGTCAGTGCAGGAATTGCATATACCATGGATTTGATGTTCGGAAGACCTCTCTTCTCTGCTTCCGCTACCCACTCATCAGTATATCCGTTTCCATTGAAGATAATTCTCTGGTGCTCACTCAGGTTCTTCTTGATCAGATCATGTACTGCTTCCTCAAAGCATTCTGCCTTCTCAAGTTCATCACAGGCATCACGGAATGCTTCTGCAACGATTGTATTCAGTACAATGTTCGGGCTTGCTACGGAGTCACGGGATCCAACCATACGGAACTCAAATTTATTTCCGGTAAATGCAAACGGTGATGTTCTGTTACGATCGGTAGCATCCTTGTTCAGATCCGGCAGAGTCTTAACACCTGTGGAAAGCACACCACCCTTTTTGCTCTGTGTAGCACTTCCGGTGCTCAGCAGCTGATCTACTACGTCCTCAAGCTGTTCGCCAAGGAATACAGAAATGATAGCCGGCGGAGCCTCATTTGCTCCCAGTCTGTGATCGTTTCCTGGATCTGCTGCAGATTCACGAAGAAGATCTGCATGTACATCGACTGCTTTGAGGATGCAGCTTAAAACGAGCAGGAACTGAACATTCTCGTGAGGAGTTTTTCCCGGCTCCAGCAGATTGATTCCGTCATCCGTTGTGATTGACCAGTTATTATGTTTTCCGGAACCATTTACACCTGCAAATGGTTTCTCATGAAGCAGGCACTTCATTCCATGCTGGCAGGCAACTCTCTTTAAGGTCTGCATTACCAGCTGGTTATTATCAACAGCAATATTTGCCTCGGAGTAGATGGTTGCCAGCTCGTGCTGTGCCGGTGCCACTTCGTTGTGCTGAGTTTTTGCGGTAACACCCATCTTCCAAAGTTCAATATTGACATCTTTCATAAATCCGGCAATTCTCTGACGAATGGTTCCAAAATAATGGTCATCCATCTCCTGTCCTTTCGGAGGCATTGCTCCGAACAGGGTACGTCCGGTATAAATCAAGTCTTTTCTCTGTAAGAATTTCTCAGCATCTACCAGGAAGTATTCCTGCTCCGGTCCTACGGATGGTGTAACTTTCTTGGAAGTAGTATTTCCAAAGAGTCTTAACAGTCTGAGAGACTGAACATTGATCGCTTCCATGGAACGAAGCAGTGGTGTCTTCTGATCCAGTGCCTCTCCTGTGTAAGAGCAGAATGCAGTAGGAATGCAAAGGGTAGCTCCTGCAGCATCCTGACGAACAAATGCCGGAGAAGTACAATCCCATGCTGTATATCCTCTTGCCTCGAAGGTTGCACGAAGTCCACCTGAAGGGAAGGAAGAAGCATCCGGCTCACCTTTGATCAATTCTTTGCCGGAAAAGCTCATCAGTACCTTTCCACTTGGCAGTGGGGAGGTAATAAAGGAATCATGTTTTTCAGCAGTTACACCTGTCAGAGGCTGGAACCAATGTGTATAATGAGTAGCTCCCTTCTCGATTGCCCACTCTTTCATCTCATGAGCAATGACATCTGCAGTTGCCAGATCCAGATCTCCGCCCTCTGCGATGATTTTTTTCAGTTTTTTGTAAACGTTCTTTGGAAGACGTTCCTGCATGACTTTGTCATTGAATACGTTTTCACCAAAGATCTCGGCTGCATTTACATATTCTCCCATTTCATTTCTTCCTTTCAGTTCAATATATTTACGTACGATCCTTTTTCCGGCAATACAGGCAGCACCGCCTGAATCAAACCGTCATGAAAAGAAAAAGGGGTCCTCAAAAAACATATCATTTTTTGTAGAACGCCCTTGTTTTACATACGCATATGGAATTTTCATTTCCAACTGCTAATAAGATAACGCAAAAAAGCCAAAAAGGCAAGCAGTTTTTGGCCTGTTTCGAATATTTCGTACTTTTTGCCAAAAGTTCTCTTCTTTGCCGCAAAAATTTATTGGATTCGATGAACGGAGCGGCTATTTTTAAGAAAAAAAAGTACCGCATCCTCTCTTTAAACAGATACGGTACTTTTTTCTAAAACTCAGGCTTTATTTGCAGAGCCAAAGAGTTCAATTTTTTCTCTTACAGTTGCTTTGATTGCTTCTGCGCCAGGAGCTAACAGCTTGCGAGGATCATATCCCTTACCCTGCTGATCTTTTCCTTCTTCAATATACTTACGGGTTGCTGCTGCAAAGGACAGCTGGCACTCTGTATTTACATTGATCTTGGATACGCCAAGGTCGATCGCTTTCTTGATCATATCTTCCGGAATTCCTGTACCGCCGTGAAGTACCAGAGGCATTGCTCCGGTCAGCTGCTGTACAGCATCCAGAGTCTCAAAGCTCAGTCCCTGCCAGTTTGCCGGATATTTTCCATGAATGTTGCCGATACCTGCTGCCAGCATATCAACGCCCAGATCAGCAATCATCTTGCACTCGTTAGGATCTGCACATTCGCCCATTCCTACAACGCCGTCTTCTTCGCCGCCGATGGAACCAACCTCTGCCTCAAGAGAAATTCCTTTTTCTCTGCAGACTGCTACCAGTTCTTTTGTCTTTGCTACATTCTCATCGATCGGATAGTGAGATCCGTCAAACATGATGGATGAGAATCCTGCCTCGATACATTTATAGCATCCTTCGTAGGTTCCATGATCCAGATGCAGAGCAACCGGTACGGTAATGTTCAGTTCTTCGATCATTGCTTTTACCATAGCAGCTACGGTTTTGAATCCTGTCATGTATTTTCCTGCGCCCTCGGAAACACCAAGGATAACCGGAGAGTTCATCTCCTGAGCGGTAAGCAGAATTGATTTTGTCCACTCCAGATTGTTGATGTTAAACTGTCCAACAGCATAGTGACCAGCTTTGGCTTTATCCAACATCTCTTTTGCTGATACTAACATAGCTCAAATAACCTCCTGTGTCTGTTATTGTTAATTATCTAACTTGCTCTCATTATACAACATCTTTTAAGAAAAGCCAAATAGTTTTCAGAATTTCTCAATTTTTTTGGCGAAGCACCTGCCGCAGCGATTCTTACTCCTGAGGATTCAAAATCAGCTCCATCGCATGCTTTCTGGCTTCGATACAGACATAGTTGTGTTCACCGCCGTATTCCCCGTCCAGTGTCCACGCAATTTCCTGATTTGATTCAATGATGATTCGATTGGTTTTGAAAGAATCGATCATGTTCGTTTTATCTTCCTTTGCAAGCAGAGATGTAATAATCTCATGCAGCTCAATCGGATTCTTTGGACGTTTGATCAGAGTTACCTCGAACAGTCCGTCATCCAGTTTTACGTCCTGACCCGGAAGATTTTTAAAGCCACCCACGGATTTCGCATTGGTTATCATTCCGTAGATATACTCATCTTCGAAAATTTTTCCATTTGCTTCCACTTTGATCCAATATGTGGGCACATTCCAGATTCGTTTTGATCCCTCCAGCAGATATGCCAGATGCCCCAGTATATTTTTCATATGCTGATCGGTCTCATAAGATACATCCGTAAAAAGCCCGAATGCGGCAATGTAGACGAAGCTGTCATGATTAAATGCGCCTACATCGCAGGAATACATCTGCCCTTCAATAATATCACGGGCTGCCTGTACCATATCTTTAGAAATGGAAAGACTGTTCGCAAAATCATTTGTGCTTCCTGCCGGGATATAGCCAAGAGGAATCCGCTCATTGAGATCCATCAGACCGCTCACCACTTCATCAAGCGTTCCGTCACCGCCGCTGCATACAACCAGATCCACTTCCGGAGCCAGTTCCTTGGTCTTCTCATAGCCATCTCCGACTGCCTGCGTAGGATGTACAATTACCTCATAGCCGCCTTTTACAAAGACATCAATAATTTCAAATAATTTGCTCGTAATCTGCGCTTTTCCAGAAAGAGGATTGAAAATAAATAAAAGCTTTTTTTTCTTTTCCATATGATTACTCTCCTTATTTGTAAGCAGTTACTATTTTACCTGATTTTTCCATTCCGTGCAAGAGATGCGGCAAACGTCTGCGTCGGATGGAAAAAAGGACCGCCTCGTAAGGCGATCCTTTTAAGTTCTTATCGTATCGATTAAACCAGCTCGATTACTACTTCCATAGCTGCATCGCCCTTACGCGGTCCGATCTTGATGATACGGGTATATCCGCCGTTGCGGTCTGCATACTTCGGAGCAATTTCAGAGAACATCTTCTCTGTCATATCGATAGACTTGGTGTGTTTCTTACGGCCTGCTGCTTCCTTCGGAACCTCTGTTACAGGATAGAAGAAGCTTGCCATCTGACGTCTTGCATGAAGTCTGGAAGGAAGATCTTTTTTGATCTCTTTCTGTACTTCATCGTATACGGTAACTTTCTTTCCGTCTTTTACTTCTTTTACACGTTTTCCGTCAGCATCTTTACGAGCTACTTTTGCGGTAACGGTTACGGTTTCAAAGTTATCTTTTTCTTTTACTGCCAGGGCAATCATGCTCTCAGCGATCTTGCGGATCTCTTTTGCTTTGGTCTCAGTGGTAACGATTTTTCCGTGATACAGAAGATTTGTTACCTGGTTTCTCAATAAAGCTTTTCTCTGGTCAGATGTTCTGCCAAGTTTTCTATACTTTGCCATTTTAATTTTTCCTCCATTTGTGGAACCCGCAGGTCACGCTTCCTCGGACTTACTGACAAGGGGTTTAATTCTACAAATTCAAACGAAAAGGATTACTCTCCGTCCCCAGGACTCAATGACAGTCCCAGTTCTTTTAATTTTGCGAGTACTTCCTCAAGAGACTTGCGGCCCAGATTACGAACCTTCATCATATCCTCGGAAGTCTTATTGCACAGTTCTTCAACGGTATTGATACCGGCACGTTTCAAGCAGTTATAAGAACGAACAGAAAGTTCCAGCTCGTCGATATTCATCTCAAGGACTTTCTCTTTCTCGTTGTCTTCTTTCTCAATCATAACTTCTGCTGTCTTCGCATTCTCAGACAGGTCAATGAAAAGTTTCAGATGCTCGCTCAAAACTTTTGCCGCAAGGCTCACTGCCTCGTCCGGATCAAGAGTTCCTCTGGTGTAAACATCCAGGGTCAGTTTATCATAATCGGTAATCTGTCCTACACGGGTGTTTTCCACTGTCAGATTTACACGCTCTACCGGAGTATAGATTGCATCTACTGCAATGACGCCAATCGGCATATCGTCGCTTTTTCCTTTATCGGCGCTGATATAACCACGGCCTTTTGTAATGGTCAGCTCCATGTAAAGCTTGCTTTCAGGGCCGCCATTTAAGGTTGCGATTACCAGATCCGGATTCATGATTTCAATATCCTGATCTACCTGAATATCAGATGCTCTTACAACGCCCTCGCCCTCGAACTCAATATAAGCAACTTTTGCTTCGTTGGTTTCGCTGTTATTGCGGATTGCAAGGCTCTTCAGGTTCATGATGATTTCCGTAACATCCTCTTTTACACCAGGGATGGAGCTGAATTCATGCAGAACTCCCTCAATCTTCACCTGGCTTACAGCTGCTCCGGGAAGGGAGGAAAGCATTATTCTGCGAAGAGAATTGCCCAATGTGGTACCGTAGCCTCTTTCAAGAGGTTCCACCACAAATCTGCCGTACTTTCTGTCATCAGAGATCTCAGTAATTTCAATTTTCGGTTTGTTAAAATCAAACACTCGAAAGCCCCTCCTTTTAGATTGGTTGGCTTATGGTTTCTCAATAAAGCCTTCCGCGTATGGCGACTATTATTTAGAATACAACTCGACGATCTGCACTTCGTCAACCGGAACATCGATCATTTCACGGGTAGGACGCTCTTTTACAACACCTTTCAGTGCTTCCAGATCAGTCTCAATCCATTCCGGAGTCAGACGACCGCCGGTAACTTCTACGATATCTTTATATCTCTGAGAAGATTTCTTTCCCTCTTTGATCTCGATGGTATCTCCGGCACTTACCAGGTATGACGGAACATTTACCTGCTTGCCATTTACAAGAACATGTTTGTGGTCAACGATCTGACGTGCTTCTTTTCTGGTCCTTGCCATTCCCATACGGAACAGAACGTTGTCCAGACGAAGCTCAAGAAGGATCATCAGGTTCTCACCGGTCTGTCCTTCCATTCTGTCTGCCTTCTCGTAATAGTTACGGAAAGGTTTCTCAAGAACGCCGTAAATGAATTTTGCTTTCTGTTTTTCTCTCAGCTGAAGGCCGTACTCAGACATTTTTCTGTTTGCTCTTTTCAGCTGTCTTGTGGACTTCTTATCAATTCCCAGATATACAGGATCCAGACCTAAAGATCTGCATCTTTTCAGGACCGGTACTCTATTTACTGCCATCTTCCTCTACCTCCTAATCAGACTCTTCTACGTTTTGGTGGGCGGCAACCGTTGTGCGGTACCGGTGTTACGTCACGGATGCTGGTTACTTCCAGACCGCATGCCTGCAGTGCACGGATAGCAGCCTCACGTCCTGAACCAGGTCCCTTTACCATAACGTCAACAGTCTTCAAACCATGAACCAGTGCTGCTTTTGTAGCAGTTTCTGCAGCCATCTGTGCTGCATATGGAGTAGATTTCCTTGAACCTCTAAATCCCAGACCACCGGCACTTGCCCATGACAGAGCATTTCCTTCAGCATCAGTCAGTGTTACGATTGTATTATTGAAGGAAGACTGGATATGTGCCTGTCCGTGTTCAACGTTTTTTCTGACACGACGTTTTGTCGTTTTCTTTGTCACTTTTGCCATTTTAAAACTAACCTACACTTTCTTATCTATTCTTGGACTACTGGTTATTATTTCTTCTTATTTGCAACAGTTCTCTTCGGACCTTTACGGGTTCTTGCATTGGTCTTTGTTTTCTGACCACGAACCGGCAGGCCTTTACGATGACGGATTCCTCTGTAGCATCCGATCTCCTGAAGACGCTTGATATTCATAGCAACTTCTCTTCTCAGATCACCTTCTACTACCTGAGTCTCATCGATAACTGCACTGATTTTCTTTACTTCATCGTCTGTTAAATCTCTGCAGCGTGTATCCGGGTTTACTCCGGCTTCTTTTAAGATACGGTCAGCACTTGCTCTACCGATTCCGTAGATATAGGTCAGACCAATCTCAACACGTTTGTCTCTTGGTAAATCTACACCAGCTATACGAGCCATGTAATTTGTCCTCCATTTTCTGATTTCTCAGTAACCTGTCTGCGCAGTGCTTCCACTGCCAAACAATTACCATAATATTTTCCTAATTGGGATACAGGTATGCGTGTATCCAGCCGTGATTCGCACGACCTTTCTCCTTCTGCCACCTGACAGATAAGAGTATTAAGCAATATTATAAGGGATGTATGCGCTCCGCGCGTCCACCCGCCGGAGGTTCCCCGACGAAATGTCAGGTCTCACTTTATAATATTAAACAGTATGAACAACGCACTCTGGCGGTTCATTCTGCAGCCGCACTAAAATCTGCACAACAACGATCAAGCTTATGACGGATTAGCCCTGGCGCTGTTTATGCTTTGGATTCTCACAAATGATTCTGATACTGCCTTTTCTCTTAATAACCTTGCATTTTTCGCAGATCGGTTTTACAGAAGACCTTACCTTCATTTGAATCCTCCTTTCTTTGCTCCTTGGCGCCCCGTGTAGGGGAATTTTTAATTTGCACAACATCTCTGCACGGCCTCTTTTTGGGTTAGAAAAAAAGCCGAGCACAAACGTTCGTTTTATAGTATAGCATTATATATTCCTAAATGCAAGAAGAATTTTACATATTTTTTTACTTTTTAAAGCAGGCCACTTTTCAAAATTTTAACAGTTTTTTCATTGCTTTTCCTTCTATTATCATGCATAATAAAATTGAAGGATTTCGTTATGTCTTTTATTTCATTCCCGGAACTTTTCCGGAAATAAACACATACCGCTGCAGATGCTGTGGGATTTGCAAAGGAGTGCTTATTCTGCGGTTGTCAGAAATCTGAACATCGGTCGAAATCTTTTGTTCTGTAGAATTGAAACTGCTATTGGGGATGGATACAGAAAATCTTTTACAGAAAAACGGATTGTCCGCCGGCAATGACGGACAGTCCTTTTTTATTTAAATCAAACCGACAAATTTTCATGTAAACAATATACAGACAGAGCCGACAAAAAACAAACGAAATGGTTTTTGCCGGCTCTGTCTGTATCATTCTGTTTCTTTTTTATTTATCTCTCCAGATAATACGTCCTTTGTCCAGATCGTAAGGAGATAATTCGATGGTAACTTTATCTCCCGGAAGAATACGGATAAAATTCATACGCAGTTTTCCGCTGATATGAGCAAGTACCACATGTTTATTCTCAAGTTCCACCTTGAACATTGCATTTGGCAATTTCTCAAGAACGGTTCCCTCTACTTCAATTACATCTGCCTTAGACATTGATTGAATCCTCCTTCAATTTTGCTTTGATTGCTTTTCGGATTTCTTCATCACGTACCGCTTCGGTTATTTCATAATCCGGCTGTACATGAATCAGTTTTTTCTTTTTTGGTCTGTCTGCTGTACGGATCTTACCGTCAATCAGATAAACGTACGGCTCTTCCACCTTCGCAATCACATACAGCTTTCCCTTATCGTGACCCGCCAGACTCCTGGCAAACATTCCTTTTACGATGGGTTTCATATGGTAACCTCCGGATGTGAAAGTGTCAGAATCTCCGGTTCTCCCTCCGTAATCAGAATGGTATTCTCATAATGAGCGGAAAGTGAACCATCCTCTGTCACAACTGTCCATTCATCATCCAGCCAGCGCACTTCAGGACGGCCTGCATTGATCATTGGCTCAATTGCGAGCGTCATTCCCGGCATAAGGCGAATTCCTCTGCTTGGCTGTGCAAAATTCGGCACCTGCGGATCCTCATGAAGATGTGTTCCGATTCCATGACCAACAAGATCACGCACGACACCATATCCAAAGCTTTCCGCATATGCCCCGATTGCAGCAGAAATTTCATGGAGATGATGTCCTGCCTTTGCATACTTAATTCCTTCAAAAAATGCCTGGCGTGTTACCTCAATCAGCTGCTTTGCTTCCGGAGAAATTTCACCAACCGCATGGGTCCTTGCTGCATCCGAATGATACCCCTCATAAATCAGACCTGCATCAAGACTCACGATATCGCCTTCCTTCAGGATCCGTTTCCTGCTTGGAATTCCATGAACTACTTCCTGATTCACGGATACACAAATGGATGCCGGATATCCGTTGTAATTCAGAAAATTCGGCACACAGCCAAAGCTTCTGATAATCTCCTCGCCTAACCGGTCAATCTCCAGCGTCGACATTCCCGGATGAATTGCTTTTCCCAGTTCATCATGCACTTTCTCAAGGAGCTGTCCCGCATGACGCATTTTCTCAATCTCTCTGGCAGTTTTAATTGATATGGACATAAGTTACGCTCCCAAAATCTTCACAATATCCTGGAACACCACGTTGATATCCTGTGTTCCATCAACCTCAACCAGCACGCCTGCTTCTTTATAATAATCGATCAGAGGCTGTGTCTGTGCATGATATACGGAAAGTCTTTTCTGCACGGTCTCAGGTTTATCATCATCACGAAGCACCAGCTCGCTTCCGCAGCTGTCACATACATTTTCCACTTTCGGAGCATTGTACTCGATATGATAAGTTGCTCCGCATCCAAGGCATGCACGGCGTCCTGACATTCGATGGACAATATTCTCATCCGGAACTTCTACATTGATCGCATAATCGATCTTTTCTTCCCGTGCTTCCAGCGCTTTCGTCAGGGCTTCGGCCTGAGGAATGGTTCTCGGGAATCCATCCAGCACATACCCTCTTGAGGCATCCGGTTTTGAAATGCGGTCGACTACCAGATCACAGGTGAGTTCGTCCGGAACGAGTTCTCCCTTGTCCATGAAAGCTTTTGCTTTCTTTCCAAGCTCTGTTCCTTCCTTGATATTTGCACGGAAGATATCTCCGGTGGAAATATGCGGAATTTCATATTTTGCCGCAATCTGTTTTGCCTGTGTACCTTTTCCGGCACCAGGAGCACCTAACATGATGATTTTCATAGACTTATCCTCCCATTATATATCGTCTATCCGGAAATATCCCCGGATAGCATTTTAAGGGCCTGCCATTTTCGGACAGTCCCTTAGATGCCTTACTCGTTTAAGAATCCTTTGTAGTTACGAACCAACATCATGGATTCAACCTGTTTTAAAGTCTCGAGAATTACACTGGCGATAATGATCAATGAAGTTCCTCCGAAAGAAACATTCGCATTGAAAAATCCGTTGAAGAAGAACGGAATCACCGCTACAATCGTAAGTCCTGCTGCACCAATAAAGATAATGTAACTTAAAAGTCCGTTCAGATAATCAGTGGTAGCTTTTCCGGGACGAATACCGGGTATAAATCCACCCTGCTTACGCATATTATCCGCTACTTCCAAGGGATTGAAAGTAATTGAGGTATAAAAATATGCGAAGAAAAT
>JAQYOA010000219.1 GCA_028727605.1 Lachnospiraceae bacterium | reverse complement strand
GTCACCGCAGCTATGATGACCGGTGTAGGTCTGAAACGATTTGCAAATATGTTTCCGGATCGCTGTTTTGATGTGGGAATCGCAGAAGAGCATGCGGTAACGTTTGCTGCTGCTATGGCGCTTGGAGGAATGAAACCGGTTGTTGCAATTTATTCCTCCTTTCTTCAGAGAGCCTATGACCAGATGATGCATGATGTCTGTATGCAGAATCTTCCTGTGACTTTTGCGATTGATCGTGCAGGACTGGTGGGCGCGGATGGGGAGACCCATCACGGCATTTTTGATTTATCCTATCTGGGAACAATGCCGAATATGACAATTATGGCGCCGAAGAATCTCTGGGAACTCTCTGATATGATAAAATTTGCAGTAAACTATGATGGACCGATTGCGGTGAGATATCCGAGAGGTGAGGCTTATACAGGTCTTGCGGAATTCCGTGCCCCCATTGAAAAGGGAAAATCAGAGCTGATTTACAAGGGAAGCAAAATAGCGCTCCTGGCTGTCGGAAGTATGGTAAAGACAGCGGAAAGCGTAAGACAGATTTTGAAAGATCGATGCGATATCAATGCGACACTGATCAATGCAAGGTTTGTGAAGCCGTTTGATCAGGCACAGATTGCTGCTCTGCAGAGAGACCATGTTCTTCTTGTAACACTTGAGGAGAATGTAAAGAACGGAGGTTTCGGCGAACGGGTGTTAACCTATGTGTCAGAAGCAAATCTTTCGCTGCGGGTAGAAATAGCAGCTCTTCCGGATGAATTTATTCCCCATGGCAGTGTTGCGTATCAGATGAAGCTGTCGGGAATGGACGCAGAGAGTATTGCACTGCGGGTAGAAGAACATTACAGAAGATTGGAGCAAAACGGGGAATGAAGGAACGTTTGGATGTACTGATGGTGAAAAGAGGACTGGCTCCTTCGAGAGAGCGGGCGAAGGCTATGATTATGGCCGGAGAAGTTCTGGTTGAAAACGAGAGGGAAGATAAAGCAGGTTCCATGTTTTTGGATACTGTGGAAATTACACTGAAAGGCAAACCCCTTCCTTATGTCAGCCGCGGCGGACTGAAACTGGAAAAGGCAATGAAGCATTTTGGACTGGATCTTTCCGGGAAAATCTGCATGGATGTGGGCGCTTCCACCGGAGGGTTCACCGACTGTATGCTGCAAAATGGTGCGGTGAAGGTTTATTCGGTGGATGTGGGGCATGGACAGCTTGACTGGAAGCTGCGAAACGATCCCCGGGTCGTCTGCATGGAACGGACCAATATCCGCTATGTGCAGCCGGAAGATTTACAGGAGCGTCCTTCCTTTGTCTCCATTGACGTTTCCTTTATTTCACTTACAAAGGTGTTGCTTCCGGTGAGAAATCTGATGGCAGAAAATGGAGAAGTGACGGCTCTGATCAAACCGCAGTTTGAAGCAGGACGGGAAAAGGTTGGGAAAAAGGGAGTTGTCAGGGATCCGGAGGTTCATCGGGAAGTTATTCGGATGGTGCTCTCTTATGCGAAAAGCATTTCTTTTGGAGTGCTTCATCTGGAATTTTCACCCATCAAGGGACCGGAGGGGAACATAGAATATCTCGCCCATCTGATCCGCCTTCCGGAAGGAGTGATCGCGGAGGAAATGCCGGTAGATGTGGATGCGGTGGTAAAAGAAGCACACGATACGCTGGACTAACCGGAGGAGAGCATTATGGATCATTTTTATCTGATTACCAATCAGACGAAAGATCGGGATTTTACCGTGACAAAACAGATTAAGGAATATCTGGAAGCACACGGGAAATCCTGTTCTGTCAGAGGGGAAGGAATACAAGGTACGTATTACCGATATACTGACCCGACTAAGATTCCTCCCGATACAGAATGCATTCTGGTTCTCGGAGGTGACGGAACGCTGCTGCAGGCTGCCCGTGATGTTGTGAATCTTCAGATTCCTCTGCTGGGAATTAATCTCGGAACTTTGGGTTATCTGGCTGAGATTGATATGAACTCTCTGTATCTGGCACTTGACCGCCTCATCTCGGATGAATACGAAATTGAGAGGAGAATGATGCTTTCCGGCTGTGTTTACCGGGACGGTGTCAGGATTGCCGATGATATGGCATTGAATGATATTGTCATTACCCGGGAAGGAAGTCTCCGTGTGGTTCGGTTTGATAATTTTGTCAACGGAGAATTTCTGAATTCGTATCATGCGGACGGAATTATCGTTTCCACACCGACCGGATCCACAGGTTAT
>JAQYOA010000218.1 GCA_028727605.1 Lachnospiraceae bacterium | reverse complement strand
GTGATACCGGTAAAAATGGTCCGGGCTCTTTTTTTCATGCTGTTCATACCGATCGCCGCCATAGTGCCGAGCAGTGTCGCAACCGCAGATGCGACGAGCGCAATGACAAGTGTCGTGTACAATGCATTCATGATTTCATCGTTCGCAAAAAGAGCACTGTACCATTTTAAGGTAAATCCGCCCCATTTTGCACGAGTCTTCGAGGAATTAAAAGACAGTACAATCAGAGTTAATATCGGCGCATACAAAAGAATAAAGATCAGCGCCATATAAATTTTTTCCAGTTTCTTTTTCAAAACGCTGTTCCCTCCCCGTCTTTATCGTACTTGTTTGTGATTACCATGGAAACGATAATGAAGAGCATCAGAATCGTGGAAAGCGCACTTCCTGCATTCCAGTTATTTGTTTGCTTAAACTCCTGTTCGATGACATTTCCCACCAGAAGGATTTTACTGCCGCCGAGCAAATCGGAAATGACAAAGGTAGTAAGCGCCGGAATAAATACCATGGTAATACCGCTGACAATTCCCGGTGTTGTAAGCGGAAGCGTTACTTTGCAGAACGTCTGTACTCCGTTGGCGCCCAGATCTCTGGCAGCGTTGATCACATCCTTATCAATCTTGATCAGGACGTTGTAAATCGGGAGAATCATAAATGGCAGGAAGTTGTATACCATACCAAGAATGATGGCAGCGGGAGTATTGATAATGGAAATCCCGGGCAGGTGAAAAAAGGAGAGAATGCTGTTGATCACTCCGTTCTTCTCCAGAAGCGTCTGCCACGCCAGTGTTCGGAGAAGAAAATTCATCCACATCGGCAGAATAAATATAAGCACAATAAAGCTGGTCTGATTCACATTGCGATTTGCCAGAATCATTGCCAGAGGATACGCCAGCAAGAGACAAATCACTGTGCTTAGGAGGGAAAGCCACAGGGAAAGTCCCAGAGCTTTCATATTTTCTTTTGTCAGTACATAACTGAAATTGGAAAGTGTCAGTCCGCCATCCTCGTTTGTCAATGCATAATAGAGTACAAGGATCAGCGGTATGACGATAAATCCGGCTGCCCATACAGCATAAGGACCGGCGAGCCATTTCTTTTTATTACTCTTCAACAGGAACCGCCTCCTCATCTTCAGATTCCGGCTTATTCATGATCTGGATATCAAAAGGATCCACATGAATTCCGACTTCCTCACCCACAGGGAACATATCCGTAGAATGAACCAGCCACTCAAAGCCGTTTGCCATTACCTCCATTTCATAATGCACACCTTTGAAAATCAGATGAGTAACACGTCCGACAATGGTACCCTCCGATGGTTTGACAAGATCAATATCTTCCGGACGGATTACCACATCGACGGGCTTGTTGTGGCCAAAGCCCACATCAACACAGGGGAATTTCGCCCCGAGGATTTCAACAAGTTTATCTTCGATCATGATTCCGTCAAGAATGTTGCTGTCCCCGATAAAATCGGCTACAAACGCATTTTGAGGCTCATTGTAAATATCTTCCGGGGTACCAATCTGCTGAATGTAACCTTGATTCATGACAACAATTGTATCTGACATGGTAAGTGCTTCTTCCTGGTCATGGGTAACATAGACAAAAGTAATGCCGAGTTCATTTTTCAGCCGGATCAGTTCATACTGCATGTCCTGACGCAGCTTTAAATCAAGAGCACCTAAAGGTTCATCCAGAAGAAGAACTTTTGGCTCATTTACAATTGCGCGTGCAATGGCGATTCGCTGCTGCTGTCCGCCGGAAAGAAGAGCAGGAGAACGGTTTTCATAGCCCTCCAGATTTACCAGCTTTAAGGCATATTTGATTTTGTCATCAATATAAGCTTTGCTTTTTCCTTTGATTTTCAGACCGAAAGCAATATTTTCCGCAATTGTCATATGTGTGAAAAGAGCATACTTCTGAAAAACGGTATTGAGCTGACGCTTATTCGGCGGAAGCATCGTAATATCTTTTCCGTCAAAGAGAACTTTACCCGTATCCGGATTTTCAAATCCGCCAAGAATACGCAAAGTCGTAGTTTTTCCGCAGCCGCTGGGGCCCAGAAGAGTCAAAAATTCATTTTCCCGGATATAGAGATTCAGATCATCCAGTACTGTGACTCCATCAAAAGATTTTGTAATGTTGACCAGGTCAAGTAATTTGGTACTCATAAATATGCTCCTTTCGGATAGTTAATTGACTCTCGGCAATTTCTGTTGAAATGAACGCCAAAACTGCCGGAACGCTCCGCCGCGGGCGGAGAAATTCAGAAGAAGGGAGGCGAACTAATCCAGAGTATGACAGCAGGTGTATTTCCTTTATTCTCCAGATAGTGTGTGCAAGAGGCTTCATAATAAAAACAATCCCCTTTTTTTGCCCTATGCTGATGATTTCCCAGATGAATCGTGATCTTTCCCTGCAGTACATAACCGAATTCTTCACCTTCATGAGGAAGATCCGGATCAGTGCTCCCGCCCGGGGAAAGAGTAAGCCTTATAGGTTCCATACGATTTTTCTGTGCATTGGGAATCAGCCAGGCAATCTGACTGCCGTTCGTTTCATCGGCCTTTACAAAGTAATCCTCTTCATGAAAAACAACGGTCTCATCCGTCCTGTCGCTGAAAAAAGAAGTGAGATCACTTCCAAGGCAGGTCAGGATATCCACTAAGGTGGCAATTGACGGCGAGGTTATGTCGTTTTCAATTTGGGAGATAAAGCCTTTGGAAAGTTCACAGCGGTCGGCAAGTTCCTCTTGTGTAAGACCTTTGCCTATTCGAAGCTCTCTTATTTTCTTCCCGATTTCCATAAAATTCTGTCCTTTCTGAACAGCCGCTGAAGATATGATCAGCGTTTGATAAAACAGTTTTTGTTTGTTTTTTGATTCCGATACGGAATCTCAGTAAAAATAAACAAAAAGTTTAGTAACACTATACAAACAACGGCATTATACATGATCCGATGCAGACTGTCAATAGGTTATGGGAAAATACTGTATAAAGTCATTGTGGAATGAAGCGTAGTCTTGTTTCATACACTA
>JAQYOA010000217.1 GCA_028727605.1 Lachnospiraceae bacterium | reverse complement strand
ATACTCTCCAAAGGTTACTTCCACCTTAACCTCTTCTGTCTGCTTTTTCGTAAGCACTCTATATGCGTTGACGCTCGCTGCTACCAGCTCCGGAATTGTTTCCTGCAATGCCTCGATGATCGCATTTCTGGTATACAGTGTCGTCTTCTCTTTTTCTCTCTGTGCTTCCGCATTGTCCAGCTTTTTCGTATCAATTCCAAGTGTAGACGGGCTCAAAACACCCTGCAGGCAGAGATCCAGTGCCGTTATGTAGCTTGCAAGATAGCTTTCGTGTGGAATCGTCGGCTGATCTGTGCTGATCACATTCTTCTGCCCTTCTCTATGATCTCCGTCTGCGGCAAGATATCGCATGTCAAATGGATTCGGAGGAATTACCTTTCCTGTATTCGGGTCTCTCGGTACCAGACAATCCGGAACATAGGTCTTTGCTCTTCCTGCCCGGAGGGCATCCATCCACTGGCTCCATGCTTCGTCAAATGCGTCAAAGCTGTCCAGTTTTCCATCGAAAATGGATCCGCCTCTTCCTTCGAATTTCGTGCTTTCATAGATCTGCATCGGGACTGCAAGGATTAATGTCTTATCGAACACCCAGTTCACAATAGTCTCTGTTGCCTTGATCGCATTCAAAGGAACTTCCTGCTCCCCTCGGTAAAGATGGTTTTCAATGTATCCGTATCCATAGTGTTCATGCAGTACATAGGTCTGTGACTGCTCTTTGTACGGCGTCTTGAAAATCACTTCTTTTAACCGATCTCTCTGCATGACAATTTCAATCCGTTCTCCGGAATACCATTCCAGGATCGGATATTGGCTGATATCCGTGTCAAAGGTAATCTTGTATGCTCCGTCTCCGATCACCAGAGTTTCTTTGAGCGATTTTTCAAACTTCTTCCGAAATTTGTTCTCTTTCTCTATCTGTTTCCAGATGCTTTCGTGTTCTGCGTTCTCGAACTTAAAGTCCTTCATGGATGACACGATGATACTGTTAATCGTTCGGACCATAAGTCCAGGTAATCCGGTATGAATCTTTCTCATTTCCATACCGCGACTGCACCTGCTTGCCCAGAATTTATGCTTATCTGCAAATTCTGCTACCTGGCTGTACATCTGCTCCAGTTCATTTCCATCACCACGGTACCAGATTCTGTTCCTGATCGCGTTTGTTTCAAAATCAATCGTTTCGTTTATTTGAATGTTGTATGCTGATGACGGAGTGATGTTCAGCCAGCTTCTGATTCCCTTTTTGATGCTTTCGCTCACTTTTTGTGTCCACCTCACTTTTCCACCTCCCTGAATCCGATCATCTCCCGATATGGGATCCATGCATATTGTTGTGCGTTGATTGTATGGTCATTTCTGTCTTCCGGTTCATCCTTATCTTCTTTCCATGAGTATTTCTCGAGCTCAGACAGATGCATCGGGCAAACATCTGTAACCAGGTAACATCCCTGCTCAATCCAACCCAGTTGAAGATTTATTCTGTCCAAAATCTCTACCTTCTTGTAGCTATCAATAAAGGTGTACAGGCATCCGTTCAGCCGTTTCCATTTCTGCAGTTCTGTGATCGTTGCCTGATCCGCACAGTCAATGAACACATTTTTTGCAAATCCCCATTCTTTCCTACAATGCTCCAGAAAATTGATGAATTTAACTGCTGTGTCAGATGGCGCGAGCGGAACTTCGAGATCTGCATTGCTATATACCTTTTCTTCCAGTGTGATCAGTTTTCTCTCGTCCGTGATTCCCTGGAATATCATGGCGATTGTATCCGGCGATTTCGAAGAATAAGAAGTATCAAGCCCTGCTGTGAATTTCTTGAATCGTACTTTTCCCTCTTTTGCCTGTTCTTTCATGACCTTTTTCGCTATCACATGCTTCTTTCTATCGAAATTCGGGAAGATCAGTCCGGTTGCTTTTCCTCTCAGTCCCAAGATTTTATTCTTCCAGATCTTGGTTCCTTTTGGCGTATTCTGGATGATTTGTTCTCGTTTTTCTTCCGAAAGCCCGAGATTATCAGAAAAAGAAAAGAACCAATGAACCCATCCGGGTTTTGGTTCTTCTTGCAACTCTTCCAGTATCTCTTTTGGTGTGTCCTTTTCCCATTCTTTCAGTGATCTGCTGTGATTAATGTATTCCTTGTAAACATCCAGCCCCGGATCGTCCGGGTTAAGCGTCGCCATAAGATAATCGCACCGCATAGATGCCTCACGCACGAAATCGATGTCTGCAGTGTTGACCTCATCGATGTACAGGCAGCCATACTGACCGCCCAGAGCATCTTTCCATTTTCTTTTGTTTCCATAGCCGACAACAAAGATAATTTTATCGCCGCCGGATGTGTGGAGCAGGATATGCGGCATCTTATACTCGCCGGATCCATTGCCTTTATACTCCACCAGTGGTCCGAAGTCATCAAGGATTCCAAGGTCCTTCTGGATGATATTCTTCTCAGCCGCGCCAGTATCATCCGCTGCCAAAATATGCAGCTTTTTTCTCGATTCGGCTACCTTAAGGATGAACTTAAACAGCCCAACCGTCGTTTTTCCTGCCGCTGTTGTGCTAACCCTCCAGGAATTCAACCGGTGCATCACATTTCAAAAATGCTTTGTATTTATCAGATAATGCCAATCTTCCGGAACTCATGGAGATGATCACCCCCTTTATCTGCCA
>JAQYOA010000216.1 GCA_028727605.1 Lachnospiraceae bacterium | reverse complement strand
TGGCACTGGAGCGTATCTTAAAACTCCAGAATATTCTGAATCTGGAAGCCTGTATCGGGTATCCCGTCTGTGAGGATGAGTACCTTACACTGGACAGTGTCCGTTTCCATGAACGCATGGGTTATCGCATGGCAGGACATTTTTCCCAGTGCGGCTACAAATACCATCGATGGTATGACATGGTATGGATGGAAAAAAAGATCGGGGATCATACCGCTGATCAGGTTCCTGTCAGACCGATCGGCGAGATTTGGGAAGAAGCAAAACGTGTTCTGGATGAGATCAATGGTTAAATCCAAAATTTAAGATATTTTTTGGGAGAGGAGCAAAAGGGGATGAAAGTAGTAATTGCAATCGATTCTCTGAAAGGAAGCCTGACTTCCGTGGAAGCCGGTATGGCTGCAAGAGAGGGAATCCTGCGGGCCAGGCCATCGGCACAGGCAGAAGTGCGTCCTCTGGCAGACGGAGGAGAGGGGACTGTGGAGGCGCTGGTCTACGGAATGCGGGGAAGAACGCGGCAGATTACCGTGACAGGACCTCTGGGAGAACCGGTGGAATGCAGATATGGTATTATTGACGAGACACACACGGCAGTCATGGAGATGGCCCAGGCGGCAGGTATCACCCTGATTCCCAGAGAAAAGAGAAACCCGATGTTTACGACGACTTTTGGGGTAGGAGAGATGATCCGGGATGCCGTTTCGTGCGGTTGCAGAAGATTTCTGATGGGAATCGGGGGAAGCGCGACGAATGACGGAGGAATCGGGATGCTGTCAGCGCTTGGGTATGAATTTTGGGATCAGGAAGGACATGCGGTACCGTATGGAGCAAAAGGTCTGGAGAAACTTTGGTCTGTTTCCGGTGAACATGTCATTCCGGAGCTTGCAGAGTGCGAGTTTCGCATCGCCTGCGATGTGATCAATCCTTTGTGCGGAGAAAACGGGTGCAGTGCGGTGTATGGTCCGCAAAAAGGTGCATCGGAAGAAATGATCGGAAAGATGGATCGGTGGATGGAGCGGTATGCACATCTGGCGAAGCAGACGTATCCAAATGCAGATCCGGACTATCCGGGTGCAGGTGCTGCCGGCGGTATGGGATTTGCCTTTCTGACCTTTGCGAATGCAGTGCTGGAATCCGGTATCCAAATTGTGCTGGAAGAAACAAATCTGGAACAGTATGTGAAAGAGGCGGATTATGTAGTTACCGGTGAAGGACAGCTGGACGGACAGACAGCCATGGGAAAGGCTCCGGTGGGTGTGGCACGTCTGGCAAAGAAATACGGGAAAAAAGTTATCGCTTTTGCCGGAAGTGTCACAGCGGATGCAAAAGACTGCAACCGGGAGGAAATCGACGCTTATTTTCCGATTCTTCGCAGAGTCTGCACGCTGGAGGAGGCTATGGACAAAGAAAATGCTTTCGCGAATCTGGCAGATACCGCAGAACAGGTTTTTCGATTGCTCCCGGACTGCTGAATTACGTCACTAAAAAAATGTTCACAAAGAAGGTGACAATAGAAACAAATAAAGGACGAAAAGTGAACAAAAAGACTTGACTTTTTCGGGAAAATAGATAAATATATAAGTAACAGGCCCCGTTTGACGTGAGAAGAAGGTACGAAAGAAGGGGGCAACAGGGTGTACAAAATAAATCAATGGAGGATTACAGCTATGAGCAAAATCATTGGAAGCAACCTGCCGAATATGCCCTGGCAGGACAAACCGGAAGGAGAATTTATGCCGGTATGGCGTTACAGTGAAAATCCCATCATCGGCCGTTATGAGCAGAAACGTTCCAACAGTATTTTCAACAGTGCAGTCGTACCGTTTGAGGATGGATATGCAGGAGTATTCCGCTGTGACAGCAGATCAATCAGCATGGATATCTTTGTGGGAAGAAGTAAGGATGGAATTCACTGGACAATCGAGGATGAACCGGTGAAATTTGAGGGCGCAGATCCGGAGATTTTGAACAGAGAATATCGCTATGATCCGCGTGTCTGCAAGATTGATGACCGCTATTACATCACCTGGTGCAACGGTTACCACGGACCGACGATCGGCATGGCGTATACTTATGACTTTAAAAAGTTTGTACAGCTGGAGAACGCATTCCTTCCGTTTAACCGGAATGGTGTATTATTCCCGAGAAAAATCAACGGAAATTATATGATCATGAGCCGTCCAAGTGACAATGGCCATACGCCGTTCGGCGATGTGTTTGTAAGCCAGAGTAAAGATATGGAATTCTGGGGAAGACACCGTTATATGATGGGTGCGGTAAAGGGAGATGCTTCCGCATGGCAGAGCACAAAGATCGGTGCAGGTCCTGTGCCGATTGAGACAGATGAAGGCTGGCTTCTGATTTATCATGGTGTTATCACCACCTGCAATGGATACGTATATCGTATGGGCTGTGCGCTTCTGGATATTGATGAACCGTGGAAGGTAAAATATCGCACGAAAGACTATATTATGGCTCCGCTTCTGGAGTATGAGTGCATGGGTGACGTTCCGAATGTGGTATTCCCGTGCGCATGCCTGACAGATGCTGCTACCGGACGAATCGCGATCTATTACGGATGTGCTGATACAGTTACCGGTCTGGCATTTACAACCGTAGATGAACTGCTGACGTATCTGAAGGAAAACAGTTTATAAGAATCAGAGTGAAAAAGAATGGAGGGCCTCAAAGGAGTCCTGGAAACGGGATCTTTTGAGGCCTTTTCTGACGGGGAGGTTCTATGAGATTTGTAAAAGAGCGGGTAAAAATTATCTGCGAGCAGCTGGAAAAGCTGGGAATCGTGCGTACCGTGCCATTGACGGGCATTCAGGTAAAGGAAGGATGCTTTGTTACGCCAAAGGAGGCGGATCTGGCACCGGGCGAATGGAAAGAGTTTGATATACTTAGGGACCGCTGGTATGGGCCGGATCGCCATTACTGGTTCCGCTGTGAAATGATTGTACCGGAGGAATTTGATCAAAAGGCACTCTGGCTTCGGATTCATACCGGGTTGGATGAGTGGAATGACGGATTGAATCCGCAGTTTCTGCTGTTTGCTGATGAGGAGGTTATTCAGGGCCTGGATATCAATCATCGTGAAGTTCTGCTTAAGAAGGAAGCAAGAGCCGGGGAGAGAATCCGACTGGATCTTCAGTCTTATACGGGAACCCTGCACAATGAATTTGCGCTGCTGGCAGATCTGGAAGAACAGGATGAGAAGATTAAGACTATGTTCTATGATTTGTCTGTGCCGCTGGACGGACTGAAGCGTATGCCGGAGGATAACCAGGTGCGTCTTCAGATTGAGAATGTATTGACTGAGACGATCAATCTTCTGGATTTTCGCAAACCGTACAGCAGGGAATTTTACGAGTCGATCGAAGCGGCGGAGGAATATCTGCATCGGGAACTCTATGAGAAGATGGGCGGATATGAAGAGGTCATTGCAACCTGTATCGGACATACACACATTGATGTGGCATGGCTGTGGACCATTGATCAGGTGCGTCAGAAAGCCAGCCGCAGCTTTGCCACTGTGCTGAAACTGATGGAGGAGTATCCGGACTATCATTTTATGTCCAGCCAGCCTAAACTCTACAGTCTGGTGAAAGAAAGATATCCAGAAATGTACGAGAAGATCCGGCAGCGTGTGAAAGAAGGACGCTGGGAGCCGGAAGGCGGCATGTGGGTGGAAGCAGACTGCAATCTTACTTCCGGAGAATCTCTTGTGCGCCAGTTCCTGTTCGGAAAACGATTTTTTAAAGAAGAATTTGGGGTCGAGAACAAGATTCTCTGGCTGCCGGATGTATTCGGATACAGCGCAGCGATGCCCCAGATTATGAAAAAATGCGGGATTTCCTATTTTATGACCACAAAACTGGCATGGAATGAATTTAATAAAATTCCGAATGATACCATGGAATGGGAAGGAATCGACGGAAGCAGGATCCTTACCCACATGATTACAACTCTGGGAGTTGATCAGCCGGAGAGCAGTTTCTTCACCACTTACAATGGGATGCTGCAGCCGGATGCGATCATGGGCGGATGGAACCGCTACCAGAATAAACAGATCAACAATGATATTCTGATCTGCTATGGATATGGTGACGGAGGCGGCGGCCCAACCAGAGCAATGCTGGAGAATTCCGAACGAATGAAATGTGGAATTAAAGGGATTCCGAAAGTTCGTCAGGCGTTTTCCGGAGTCTACTTCGATGAACTGAATGAGAGGGTAAAGGAGAATAAGCGGCTTCCGGAATGGGTGGGAGAGCTTTACTTTGAATTCCATCGTGGAACCTACACTTCCATGGCGAGAAACAAACGCTCCAACCGTAAGAGCGAATTTGCTATGATGGAACTGGAGTTTTTCTCGGTTCTTGCGGAGCAGTGCGGCGTGAAATATCCGAAGGAAGAATTGAACCGTCTCTGGGAGATGATTTTGACAAATCAGTTCCACGACATTCTTCCGGGTTCTTCCATACGTGAAGTGTACGAGGTAACAAAACAGGAGTATGCAGAAATTGAAGAAAGCAGCAAAAATCTGATTGCGGAATGCCTGAATCATCTTGAAAACCGGGATGAGGATGCGGTAACCGTATGGAATACGCTGGGACATGAGCGCAATGATATCGTGGAACTTTATGAGACGGATGTAAAAGGTCTGACAGACGGTACCCGTATCTATCCGGTGCAGAAGACGGCAGATGGGGCGATCGCGTATGTCTTTGGAATTCCATCCAAAGGCTGCCAGGTACTTCGTCCCTGTGAGGTGTCGGATGCAGAGAAGGTGTTCGATATTCGGGAAACTGCAGACGGCGGTTATCTTGTCGATACGCCGTTCTATCAGGTGGAGATCAACAGCTGCGGCCAGTTTGGTTCTCTGTATGATAAGGAGAACAGCCGTCAGGTTTTAAAAGAAGATCAGGTGGGCAACGAATTCCGGATCTATGAGGATAAACCACTGCAGTACAGCTGCTGGAACATTGATATTTTCCATCAGGAGAAATCAAAACCGGTGGACCAGGTGCGCAGTATGGAGTGGGTGGAAGACGGTCCGGTGCGTGCGACCCTTCTTGTGGAGCTTGGAATGATGGACACTGTGATCCGTCAGAAGATTCATTTTTATGCGAATGATCGCCGGATCGACTTTGAGACTTATGTGGACTGGAAATTTGCCGAGCAGCTGCTGAAAGTGCATTTCCCGGTGGATGTACATACCGATGAGGCAACATATGATATTCAGTTTGGAAATGTCACCAGGAAGATCCACACCAATACCAGCTGGGATCAGGCCAGATTTGAAGTCTGCGCCCACAAGTGGGCGGATCTGTCCGAAGGGGAGTACGGAGTCAGTCTGATGAATGACTGTAAATACGGTTATTCCATGAAACATCAGGTTATGACTCTGACTTTGATTAAGTCCGGTACCCATCCGAATCAGACAGCAGATCAGGAGGAGCATTTCTTTACCTATTCCCTGTATCCGCACAAGGGTACCTGGCGTCAGAGCGAAACGGTACAGGAGGCGATGAATCTGAATGTGCCGATGAAGGCAGCAAAAGGTGCCGCTGCAAAGGAACGCTATTCCTTTATGGAAGTTGACCGGCCAAATGTGGTTCTTGAGACAATCAAGAAAGCGGAGGACGGAGACGGCGTGATTGTCAGACTGTATGAGGTGCAGAATTCCAGAAGCTATGTAAATCTGAAAGTAGATGGCTGCATTGTTGATGCAAAGGAGATGGATCTGCTGGAAAATCCGACAGAAAGCAATCTTGAGGTTGGAGAGCATGAAATCGGCTTCACGATAAAGCCGTACGAGATTCGTACGATTCGGATCCGGCTGGCGTAATGACGTAATGACAGAAAAAATCCCCGGAAGTTATGAGAGGACGGATGAGTCGGCATCATAACTTCCGGGGATTTTTCTAAGATCAGTTTTCCGATTCCGGATCACCGGTGGAAGAACGGAACAGTACTTTTGTAGTCTGGTAAATGACTTCGTAGGGCATATCGGGATGATTGATGCGGAACAGAATCTGTGTTGCAAGGCGCAGTCCCAGTTCCCGGTTAAACACCTGTACGGTGGTAAGGCGGGAGGACAGCGGATTCTCGATGTTATTGTCAAATCCGGATATGGCGATATCCTGCGGAACCTGAATTCCCCGTTCCAAAAGCAGCTGCATCAGAATACATCCTACGTGATCATTGGCACAGACAAAGGCTTTCGGCATCTGCGGAAGCGAGGACAGAAAATTGTCGATGTCTTCGCGGTAAGTATCGATTCCGATGGGATCGGTCAGCATCATAGATGGATCCGGCTGAATATGAGCTTCCTCCATCGCGCGCAGAAATCCCTGATAACGCTCATAGTTTGATTTTGCATAATTGATATCACCGATAAATCCCAGAACCTTACGTCCCTGTTCGATCAGATGTCTGGTGATGGTGTAAACACTGGTGCGGTTTTCCATCAGGATCAGATCACCGTTGAGTTCGGACGGCGGTATCACTGTGGCGGTGTCCAGAAACACTTTGGGAATCGGAACCTTTGAGAGCAGACGCAGAGTGTGTACATTGTAAACGTTCATGACAATCATGCCCTGGATCGTTCCGCTGGTAAGCGTCGGGGGGAGAGTGTATGTTTCATCTGCGGATGTGGGCAGATAAGTGTACACCAGGTTGACGTTGTGGTGAGAGAATTCCTTGGCGATTTCATGAATAATATTCATCCAAAAAAGAGAAGTCTCCGGACGGCAGACAGTAACTGCAATGTTAATAGGCAGTTCCTCTGTCTGACCGGCGGGAAACTGAAAATTTTCAGGAAATGTATAACCCAGTTCCTGTGCTTTTGTGATAATTTTTGTGCGGAGGGCATCGGATACTCCGTCATGCCCGCTGAAAACCTTCCAGACGGTTGTTCTGGAAATGTCCAGTGAATTCGCGATTTCCTGCAGGGTTACTTTCTTCATAGTTATGATACCAGTCCTCAAAAATAATGAAATACATGGTATAATTATAACATTGGAAAGTGAGCATTTCAATCATTAATGAACAAAATGAACAGAATGCCGAACCCTATTTGCACGGTACTTTTTCCACTTTACTGGTTGAGTAGATAACCAGTTCGTAGCCTTCTTCGGAAGAGGGACAGGAAATCTCGAAGGAGTGACCGGCAGCTTCGATTTTGTAAGGAAATGGGCGGACAGAAACATTCTTTTCATTGGGAGCGAAAGCAGAGAGCGTATCGGTCAGCTCTTTTAAATCGCCGGTGTAGCGGCCTTTGGTGTCACGGAGGATTTTTTCTGCGTAATAGAGTTTGCGCAGTTCCCATTTGCGGTATTCATCTTCCGGAATCGTGTAAGAGGCATCTTTCCTGTCATCTTCCGAGAAGAAGACGAAAGCCCAGAGTTCCGGGTAATGGATGTTGATTACGCCTGTGGGAGCCCATACCCAGTTATCCTCGGGGAGTACTTTTCCGGTTTCGTCCGTACGTTTCCGGTAAGCCTGGTTTTCAATATCCACTTTCCACTGTACACGGGAGAAATTCATACGGTAATACTCTCCGTCTTTGGGGGCACGGCGTTCTTTAAGGCATTCGGTAAGGGCTGCGAAGGGGATCATGACCTCAACGCTCCACTTTTTGTTTGCGCTGTCGGGAGAGTTGATTTCGCCGTCAACAGAAACTGCGGTAACCAGGCCGTGCATGTCGTAGCCGTTCAGGCCGCTTCCGCCGTCACGGTAGGGAATGGAGAGAAACAGATCCCACACAGTGTTCAGAACGTTCATTTCGAATTCGTAATACTGCCAGGTATCTGAATCCGGATCGATGAAAATTTCGAAATCGTTATCCTGGAAAATGACATCGTCACGTCTGGTAACGTGTCCCCAGATTTCATCTCCGTCCAGGATTGCTCCTACATAGAGATTTTCGTCATCCCAGAGCATTTTGGCTCTGGTGACAAAACGGGGAAGCGGCATATGGCTGCCCTCAATGTCCAGAAATTCGTCGGTGAAAGGCGCATTTTCCCAGAAAGGTTTGTCAAGGTTTCCGTCTGCTGTAAATGGAAGCTTTGCCCGATGGCATACATAGACAGGCGGGCAAAAATCGACAGCGGGAATTGGGATGGAAATGTGATTCATATCGGACCTCTTTTTCTGCGCAGCAGGATTCGTTTTTTTTCGGCAGAACATGGTTGGTTTGTATGCGTAAGCTGCGCGTTACGCCTATGTTCCGCGGCGGTTGCTTCTTTGCTCATCATAGCATTTTGTTTACCAAAAAACAACATAAATGAACAAAAATGAACGAATTTTTTATTTGATGTGGACAAACGGGGGAAAATGGGATATGATAGGCAAAACAGCGGTAAAGAGGTAAGAAAACAAAAAGAATGAGAATGGAGGCAGCAAATGGAAGCATACAGAAATCCTGCTCTTTCTCCGAGGGAACGTGCAGAAGATCTTATGAAAAGGATGACCCTTTCCGAAAAAGTGGGTCAGCTGAATCAGCGGCTGTACGGGTTTCGGATTTATGAGAGAGACGGAGAAAATTTTACTCTGACGGAAGAATTCAAAAAAGAAGTGGAACAGATGGGCGGTCTTGGCGTTCTTTATGGATTGTATCGTGCGGATCCATGGGCGGATAAGGATGAAAAGACCGGTATTACACCCCGGCTGGCAAAAAAAGTATACAATCAGGTACAGGAGTACGTAATCAGTCATTCCAGATTTGGAATTCCGGTGCTCACAAGCAGTGAGTGTCCGCATGGGCATCAGGCTCTCGGGGGAGGTCTCCTGCCGGTCAATCTGGCTGTGGGAGCATCTTTTGATCCGGAGCTGCTTCGGGAAGGATACCGTGCCTGCGGACGTCAGCTTCGCTCGGGGCATGTGGATCTGGCGCTGATGTCAGTGCTGGATGTGCTTCGTGATCCGCGCTGGGGAAGAAGCGAGGAATGCTATTCCGAGGATCCGTATCTTTGTTCCCGGATGGCAAAAGCGGCTGTGGAGGGAATGCAGTCTCAGAACGTTGGCTGCGTGGCCAAGCACTTCTGTGCGCAGGGAGAGACCACAGGGGGCATCAACGCCAGTGCGGCACGTATTGGGGAGAGAGAACTTAGGGAAATTCATTTCCCCGCTGCGAAAGCCTGCTGCGAAGCCAATGTGGAGGGCATCATGGCTGCCTACAATGAGATTGACGGTGTATACTGCCACAGCAATCCCTGGCTTTTGCGTACGGTGTTACGGGAAGAAATGGGATTTCACGGAATCGTCATGGCGGACGGTGTTGCCATTGACATGCTGAAAAACGCAGAGGGGGATACGCTCCATGCGGGTGCTGCTGCTTTGAGAGCCGGTGTGGATGTCAGTCTGTGGGACGAGGGATTCTCCAGGCTTTGCGAGGCGGTAGAAAAAGATCTGGTGGAAGAATCTGTTCTGGATGAGGCCGTCCTTCGAGTGTTGGAAATGAAATTCAGAAGAGGTCTGTTTGAACATCCGTTTATGGAGGAAGATATGGAGAGCGGAGAGGAAGCCGGAATTACACCGGTATCTCTGGAGCTTTCCAGAGAATCCGCAGTACTTCTGAAAAATCAGGGAGTACTTCCGCTGGAAAAACCGCATCAGAAAATTGCGGTGATCGGATACCATGCAGCCGACCGATACTGTATGCTGGGAGATTATACACCTCCGGTTCCGGAAGAGGAATGTGTCACTGTTCTTCAGGGAATGAAGAAGCTGGCACCGGAAGGAACGCAGGTGGAATATGCTATGGGTTCCGGATTTGCAGAACGTGACGAGGAAGAACTTGCCCGTGCGGTTGCGCTTGTAAAAAGAAGTGATGTGATCGTTGCGGTAGTGGGCGGTTCCTCGTCCAGATTCGGCGGCGCTGTGTTTGACACGAATGGCGCTGTGAAAAAAGGAAGCACCAGCAGAACCATGGACTGCGGGGAAGGAATGGATCTGTCCAATCTGCGGATCCCATCTGCCCAGGAAGAGCTGATTTTTGAACTTGCCGCACTTGGAAAGCCCATGGTAACCGTTGTGATTGCGGGAAGACCGTATTGCATCGGAGAAGTGGAAGAAAGATCCGATTCCCTTTTGTATTCTTTCTATCCCGGTCCGATGGGAGGAATGGCCATCGCGGAAATACTCTACGGAATCACGGGTCCCTCCGGACGGCTTCCGGCATCTCTGCCCAAAAATGTGGGGCAGCTGCCGGTTGCCTATAACTATTCGGTTTCCAGTGCTGCGGTATACAGTGACGGAAGTGCGAAACCGCTGCACAGCTTCGGAGAGGGTATGAGCTATACGGAGTTTGCCTGTGATCAGGTGGAAATCGGGGAGAATGATGGAGAGGGAATCGCGCTCTCCTTTACGTTGAAAAATACAGGAACAAGAAAGGGAACGGCAGTACCGTCTCTCTATATACGCAGAATGACCGGAAGTTCTGTTCCAAGGGTCAGAGAACTGAAGGGATTTCAAAGAGTCTGCCTGGATCCGGGAGAGGAAAAACAGATCAGGATTTTTGTATCCGGCGAGGAGATGGATGCCGTGAAAATACCGGGACGTGCGTATACACCCTGCAGAAATTATATACTGATGCTGATGGATGGAGACAGGGAATACTGGAGCGGAGAAATCGTTCGGAATATTTAACATGCAAAAACAATGACAGAATCAGGGAGGTGGAAAGGATATGAAGAAAGTAATTGGTTATGTAAATACGAATGATCTGGCCAAGGTGACCGGGCAGGATGCCGCATGTATGGATGTGATCAACATTGCATTTGGCGGTATCCTGGAAGGAAAGGCAGTGTGGAATGCGGGTACAGCTGCAAAAGAGCTGAAACGGATTCGGGAATATCATCCGGAAATCCGCATTGTGCTTTCGGTCGGAGGCTGGGGAGCAGATGGATTTTCCAAGGCAGCCGCAACAAAGGAGAGCAGAGAGAAATTTGCCGGGAGTGCTTTGGACCTTGTAAAAACCTATGATCTTGACGGCATTGATATTGACTGGGAGTATCCGGGAACTTCACTGGCAGGGATTGCCTCTGATGTGAAGGACGGAGAAAATTATGTACTTTTTCTTCAGGCTCTTCGAAGTGTACTGGACGGATACCACGAGGGAATGCTTCTGACTGCGGCAGTGGGAGGCGATGCCTATTTTGCAAAACTGACTGACATGAATGCAGTGGGACAGATTCTGGATTATGTACAGCTGATGACTTACGATCTTCAGGGAGGTTTCCAGAAGGTTACAGGTCATCATGCAGCACTGTATCACAGCGGAGCGAACCTGATCGATGCCTGTGTGGAAAAAGCGGTCGGTGCTTTTTACGGGGCGGGAGTTCCAAAGGAGAAGCTGATTCTTGGTGTGCCGTTTTATTCCAGACAGTGGGATGGGGTAAAAGGAGAGGGCTGCTATCATGGCCTTGGCATGGAGGCAGAGACGATCGGTGCTTACGGCGGGGATTATGGAGAACTCAAAGAAAACTGGATCGGCCGCAGAGGCTTTGTCCGTTACTGGGATGATACGGCAAAGGTTCCGTATCTGTTCAACGGAAGCACGTTTGTCAGCTATGATGATACAGAATCCATCGGGATCAAGATTGATTATATGAAAGAGCAGGGACTTGGAGGCGTGATGTTCTGGGAGTATAAATGTGATCCCAGCGGTGAACTGCTTCATTTTATCAGACAGAAAATGGACGGGGAAAGAGAGGATCGATAGGAACGAGATGATGTTTTCAGAACGTTTACAGCAATATGCAGCAGAAAAATTTGAAGAGCGAAAGAAATATTACGGGCCGGTGCTGGAAGAAATCGAAAAGGGACTTTTGGACTGCCGTAAGGAAGAGGCAGTGCTGATGCGTTTCCTCTACGGAACCATGCCGGTGCGGGATGCGGGAGAGTATGATTTTGAAGTATTTCTTGGCTATGTCCGCCATGCCTTGTTTCTGCGCCGGGAGGTTTTGTGGTGCAGTGAACTTCCGGAAGATCTGTTTGTCAACTATGTGCTTTATCATCGGATTAACTCCGAGGATATTGTGGACTGCAGAGGATTTTTCTATGAGAAAATAAAAGATCGGATTGCGGGAATGCGCCTTTGGGATGCCGTGCTGGAGATTAACTACTGGTGCGCGGAACACGCCACTTACGAATCTACAGACAGCAGAACAGCTTCCCCGATGACAATGTATCGTTCCGGAAAGGGACGCTGCGGAGAAGAATCCACCTTCACCGTAACGGCACTGCGCAGCATGGGAATCGCAGCACGCCAGGTATATGCTCCGAGATGGTCTCACTGTGATGACAATCATGCCTGGGTGGAAGTTTACATCGACGGCAAATGGCATTTCCTCGGGGCCTGTGAGCCGGAGGAAATTCTGGATACCGGCTGGTTCTGCGAGCCTGCCAATCGTGCGCTTCTCGTCCATACACGGAATTTTTCCGATTTTGCAGAGGAAGGCAGAGAGGAACTGATCAGCCGTGAAGGTGCGCTGAATTACTATAATGACACTTCATTTTATGCGAAAACACAGAAGCGGACAATCCGTGTGATGGATGAGGAGAACAATCCGGTACCGGATGCCCATGTGGCACTTGAGATTCTGAACATGGCGGAATTTTTCCCGGCAGCAGTGCAGGATACGGATGAGAACGGAGAAGTATCGATTACCGTCGGAAAAGGAGATTTTCGTCTGCGTGTATGGAAAGAAGAGCGCTTCGTGGAAAAAATGGTGGAACCTTCAGATGGACTGCTGATGGAAGTTCTGCTTCCGGAAAAAACAGAGGCGGCAGAAAATGAGAAGGATGAATGGAACTGTCTGGAAATTTGTGCTCCCAAAGTGGATCCTGTCCGTGAAGTGACAGAGACACCGGAACAGAAGGCCAGAAAAGAAGAGCGTTCCGCGGAGGCGATCGAACTTCGAACGGAACGATTTCAGAAGCTTTATGACGCAGAACGTGCAGCGTTATATCCGGAAGAACAGGAAATTCTCAAAAGAGCCGGTGAAAATTTTGAGGAAGTCTATGCTTTTTTGTCAAAAGATGAAAATCCGGATCGCAGAAGGATGCTGCATGCCCTCTCTTTAAAGGATGCAAAGGATCTGAAGGCGGAGATACTGGAGGATCATCTTGACTGTGAACAGGGAGATCTGCCGGATGAGGTTTATGTGAAGGATCTGCTGTGTCCGCGTATTTTCCTGGAAGAGCTGACGCCATGGAGAAGCCGGATCAGAAATTATTTTTCCGTGGAGGAAAAAGAAGCCTTTTTTGAGAATCCGGAAAAAATCTGGGAATATATTGAGAGCCATATCACTTACGATTCGGAAGTGGAGTATGAGACGATTTTTGCGACACCCATCGGCTGTCTGAAAATGGGAAGAGGAAGTTATCTGGCAAAAAAAATACTGTTTGTTGCCATTTGCCGCAGTATCCGGATTCCGGCACATCTGGATTGCATTGATCTGGGAATGGAGTATTATCGGGATGGAACTTTCCATCCGGTGGGAAAGAAATTCTGCCAGCCGCCGGCATCTCTGACTTTGCAGGTTCAGGATGAGAGTGAATGGAAATATGCACAGAGCTGGAGTATTGGACGGTTAAACGGAACACAGTTTGATACACTGCATTATGAGAATGAAGTGTTTGTCGGAAAAAAACTGGAACTGAAGCTGGAAGAGGGCGTTTATCGTCTGATTACGACCCGCAGAATGCCGAACGGAGATCAGTGTGCTGCTTTTCGCGTGATAGAATTAAAAGGGGGAGATGAGAAGAACATCACACTTGAGATCGTACAAAAAGAGCTGGATGATATGCTGCTCTCTGAAAAACTGCCGAATGCTGCGCTGAAAACTGCCAAAGGTGAGATCTGCAGTCTGGACAAGCTGGTGGGAGATCAGCCGATCATGCTGTCTTTCCTTGGAACCGGCGAGGAGCCAACGGAGCATGTGTTGAACGAACTTCTGGAAATTGCAGATAAATGGAATGCAAAGGGAGCACGCATGGCTGCTGTGCTGCGCAGTGAAGAGGATCTGAAAAATGCCACTCTTTCGAAAGCGCTTGCGGCGGTTCCGGGGATTCCCCTGTTTTATGATCAAAGCGGTATCTCAGCGGAAATTGCAGAACTTATGAAAGTAGATCCGAAAAAACTGCCGCTTCTGGTGCTGGTTTGTCCGAATTTGGTGGGAGTTTATGCCTGTGCAGGTTATAATGTGGGAAGTGTAGGCTTGATGCTTGGCCTAATGCAGGATATAATGTAAGTGTTTGACTGACGATTGGAAGAAACACTTTAAAAAGTATTGGGAAAGGCAAAGTACAGGTAAACCCGGAATGAGTTTGGAAAATACAAGAGAGGCGTTGGATGTAGCTTCGCTGGCAGGAGACATACTGCTGGCCAGCGGAGCGGAAATTTTTCGTGTTGAGGAGACCATTGATCGGATTGCGCGGGCGTACGGAGTGCAGACAAGCGATGCGTTTGTCCTGAGCAGCGGTATCTTTTTGACCGCAGGAAGTGCGAAGGAGCAGGATTTTGCGCGGGTCAGGCACATTCCGCTGAGCGCGGCGCGTCTGGACAAGGTTGCGGCGGTAAATCAGCTTTCCCGGGAGATCGAACGTGGAATGCATACACCGAGGGAAGCAAAAGAACGCCTTCTCTTGATTCAGCAGATGCCGCAAAAGAAAAACAGAACCCAGGTGTTTGCTTCCGGGGTGGGAAGCGCCTGCTTTTGTTTTTTGTTCGGAGGAGATGTGATCGACTGTATCGTGGCATTCGCAGCCGGACTTTTGCTGTATTTGTATCTGCTGTATCTGGTAAAGGGAAGATTATCGAAGATTGCATCCAATATTTCCGGAGGCGCACTGGTTACCTTTGCGGCTGTTCTGATCTATGAAGCCGGCCTTGGACATCATCTGGGAGAGATTATTATCGGATCAATTATCCCGCTGGTGCCGGGCGTGAATTTTACCAATGCGATCCGGGATATTGCGGATCAGGATTATATTGCAGGCTTTGTGCGGCTTCTGGATGCACTGCTGGTTACCTTTTGCATTGCGCTGGGAGTTGGACTGGTGATGATCGGTTATCATAAAATCATGGGGGGACCTGCATTATGAATCTTCGGTTAATTGTTGAATTTGCAGCGGCTTTTGTCGGGACGATTGCCTTTGCACTGCTTTTTCAGGTGCCCACCTGTTATTACCGGTACTGCGGGTTGATCGGTGGATGCGGCTGGATACTGTATAAACTTACATTACCGTTTGCGACTGCACCGATGGCAACGTTTTATGCCACCGTTCTGGTGATTTTTCTTTCCAGACTGTTTGCAGTGAGAAAACAGTGTCCGGTCACTGTGTTTTTGATTGCGGGAATTTTTCCGCTGGTACCGGGAGCAGGAATTTACTGGACTGCATATTATATTGTGACAAACGAACTGGAAGCGGCAGGAGAAAAAGGGTTTATGACCTTTAAGATTGCTGTGGCCATTGTGCTTGGTATCCTGCTGGTCTTTGAGTTTCCGCAGAAATGGTTTCAGAAACGGACAAGTTAATATGAGAAAATGCCTTCTTTCAGAGAAGTTTACGGGAAATTCTGAAAGGGGGCGTTTTTATTTGGATTGAAAGACAGAAGAAAAGCAATTGCAATTATCAGAAAAAGGGAATAAGATAAGGATAACGATTTTAAATTGAGGAGGAGTGTATATGGAAGCGGTTATCTCTATGATTAACAACATTTTTGCTTTTGTAGGACCTCTGTCGGATTTCTTGTGGGATTTTCCGACAAATTTTGAGTGGTATGCAAAAATTCCGATTCTGGGAAATCTGTCTCTGGCCATTATCGTATTAGTGGGATCGGGACTGTATTTTTCTTTCCGTCTGGGATTTATGCAGGTGACTCATTTCAAAAAGGGTGTGCGGATTCTGACGGAAAAGCGGTCTGTGAAGACGGGTATTTCGCCGCTGGCGTCTTTTTTCCTGAGTACTGCAATGAGGGTTGGACCGGGAAATATTCTGGGAGTTACCGGAGCGATTGCCGTTGGCGGACCGGGAGCGCTGTTCTGGATGTGGATCTCCGCATTTTTCGGGATGGCGACCGCCTACATGGAGGCGACGCTGGCGCAGATCTTTAAGGAAAAGAAAGGGGACGAATATATCGGAGGTCTCCCGTTCTACGGAAGAAAGCTTCTTGGAAATAAGGTATGGATCGGTGTTGCCCTGTCTGTTCTCTACATATTATATGCGCTTTGCTGCCTGCCTGCACAGGGCTTCAACGTCGTTTCCTCCATCGGAAGAATGGGCGAGATTGTGACAGGTACTACCATCAACAGCCAGTCTGTCTTCTACTATGTGGTCAGTCTGATTGTAGTGGTCAGCACTGCGGTGATTGCGTTTGGAGGCATCCGCAAGGTAACAAAGATGACAGACAAGATGGTTCCGGTGATGGCAGTGGTCTATGTTCTTACGGTAATTGTCCTGGTTGTTGTGAATTTCAACCGGATTCCGTACTTTTTTGCCAGTGTCTTTGGCGGTGCCTTTTCACCGGATGCGTTCTTTGGCGGTGTCTTTGGAACGGTTCTGGCACAGGGCGTAAAGAGAGGACTGATGTCCAATGAAGCAGGACAGGGTACCATTACAATGTCAGCAGCGGCAGCAGATGCGAAACATCCCTGCGAGCAGGGACTGGTTGCTTCGATTGGCGTTTTTCTGGATACGATTGTGATCTGTACGCTGACCGGGTTTGTGGTTGTCATGGCACACTGCTGGACCGGTGCGGAAGCAGAGGCATGGATGGCTATGGATAAGCTGCCTAAATTTACGGCGTCTGTGGCGGAAATGACACCGGGAACCGCGTTCAATTCCGTGATCACATTCCTTGTTTCTCTTTGCTTTGGGCTGTTTGCTTTTACTACGGCACTTGGAATGGTCAGCTTTTCTGAAATTGCGGCTAACCGGATCAGACAAAGTGTACCTTTTATCAATGTCATCCGGGTGATTGCTCTGTTCACAATGGCATTTGGTATTGTCTGCAATCTGGCAGGCCTGGAACTGGGTAATTTGTGGGCATTCTCGGATCTGGGAAATATTCTGATCGTTTATGCCAATATTCCGATTCTGTATATCGGATCGGGCTGTGTATTTCGTGCTACGCAGCATTATAAGAAGCAGGACAATACACCTTTTACCTCAGAGGTGGCAGGACGCAGTGACTGTGAGTTCTGGGATGAGAAGGCAGGAATAAAAGAATAACAGGGAGAGAAAAACATGATTACAAGAGACGAGGCACTGAAACTTTTGAAAACATACAATAAAGAACCCTTTCATATTCTTCACGGACTGACCGTGGAAGGTGTGATGCGCTGGTACGCCAGAGAACTGGGGTATGGGGATCGGGAGGAATACTGGGGCCAGGTAGGGCTTCTGCATGACATTGACTTTGAACTGTATCCGGAAGAACACTGCAAAAAGGCACCGGAACTGCTGCGCCAGGGCGGTGTGGAAGAGGATATGATTTATTCGATCTGCTCTCATGGATACGGAATCTGCGTGGATCTGGAGCCGAAAGAAGAGATGGAGAAGGTTCTGTTTGCAGCGGATGAACTGACTGGTCTGATTGGAGCAGCAGCGCTGATGCGTCCATCCAAAAGTGTCATGGATATGGAAGTGAAAAGCCTGAAGAAGAAATTCAAGGATAAAAAATTCGCGGCCGGATGTTCCCGTGATGTTATCACACAGGGAGCAGAGATGCTTGGCTGGAGCCTTGAGGAGCTTTTCGAGAAAACGATTCTGGCTATGAGATCCTGTGAGGAACAGGTAAACCGGGAAATGGAAAGTAATCAACAGTAAAAAGTGTGTGCCGTCTGCTGAATGAAAACAGACGGCACACACTTTTTATCAGATTTTTTCGTGATTTTTAAATTTGGTAATGACTTTCTGAATACGTTCTGCCGGATCCAGCAGCTTGCTGATGGAGGTATCGTGATTCAGCGTATCGATAATGAGTGCAATGTATTTGCTCAGATCGCAGCTGATATAATACGGTTTCTTCAGAAGCTCCGGAGTCTGGTACACCAGATTGGTGGTGAGTACTTTCGTAAACAGACCCTGCTCATAGGCTTTGTCGAATTTATCCAGACCGTTGGTAAACAGACCGAAGGTTGAGCACATATAAATGTTGCGTGCTTTGCGGTCTTTCAGAAGCTTGGCAACCTCGATCATGCTGTCGCCGGAGGAGATCATATCGTCGATAATGATCATATCCTTGCCTTCCACATCGGAACCGAGGAATTCGTGGGCAACAATCGGATTGCGGCCGTCAATAATGGTGGAATAGTCTCTGCGTTTGTAGAACATACCCATATCAACGCCCAGGTTGTTGGCCATGTAAATTGCACGGCTCATACCGCCTTCGTCAGGGCTGATTACCATCAGATGATCGCTGTCCAGTTTCATATCCGGAGAATTGCGGAGAATGTTTTTGATAAACTGGTAGGCAGGCTGGATTGTCTCAAAACCGTGCAGCGGAATGGAATTCTGTACACGTGGATCATGAGCATCAAAGGTAATGATGTTTTCTACGCCCATATTTACCAGTTCCTGCAGCGCAAGTGCACAGTCCAGAGATTCTCTTCCGGAACGTTTGTGCTGACGGCTCTCGTAGAGGAACGGCATAATGACATTGACTCTGCGGGCTTTTCCTCCGACAGCTGCGATCACCCGTTTCAGATCCTGATAGTGATCATCCGGAGACATATGGTTTGTGTGGCCGCAGAGAGAGTAGGTGAGGCTGTAGTTGCAGACATCTACAAGAATATAGATATCGTCACCGCGTACGGATTCATTGACGATGCCTTTGGCTTCGCCGGAGCCGAAACGAGGTACCTGAGATTTGATAATGTAACTGTTTCGCTCGTAGCCTTCATATGCGGCAACATATTTTTCGGCAAATTCGCCGCCGCGGCCTTTGCGCCAGGTTACGAGATAATCGTCTACTTTTTTACCGAGTTCTGCACAGCTGCTCAACGGAATAATTCCAAGTCTTCCCACCGGAAGTGTGTCAAAATGTCCTTCAGTTCCCTTGCTCATGCTTTGGTTCCTCCCAAAAGTTTTTTCTGGATACGAATATCGTTTCCGAATAGTTTGATGATTGTATAGTTGCTTGAAATTCTTGAAAAGGTACGTTCTGAATAAGTATCCGCAAATCGATCCAGAGGAAGATTTGTGGAAATAATCGTGGATTTCTTCCGCAGAATCCGCTCATTGATACAGAGGAAGAGCTGGGAAGAGACAAAGGAGTTTGTCAGTTCCGTACCTAAATCATCGATAATCAGAAGATCACAGTCAAAAATATTGCTGTGAGCATCTTTTGCCTCCTCCGAATTGGAGAAGGTATAGCGGGCAAACAGATCAAACAGATCAAAAGCGGTAAAATAAATGACGCAGTACGACTGTTCAATCAGTTCCCTGGCAATACAGTGGGAGAGAAAAGTTTTTCCGACACCGGTATCGCCGTAAAAAAACAAATTTTCAAAAGAATGTCCGAAGTTTCGGACGAAAGACTGGCTCTTTGCGAGAGCGGCAGCGGCGGTTTCTCTGGAAGTCAGAGAAGTTGCCTGGCTTTTTTGATCATCGGAATAATATTCCAGTGAAAAATGATCAAAATTTTCCACCTGCAGAACCTGTTCCAGATTGGACTGGTGGTAAAGCAGGGAAATGGCAGCTTTGCGGAAACAGGAGCATTTTTCAGTGCCGTTGATGTATCCGGTATCCCGGCAAAGGGGGCAGTCATAGGTAAGGGTCAGGTAATCAGGCGGAAAACCGTTGACCGCCAGCAATGCCGCACGCTCCTCGGAACGGTCCGAGATAGCGGCTTTCAGGTTCAGATCCGGTGTATCACCGCCGTACAGGATTGCCTTTGCCTTGCGGACGGACAGAGAAGCGATTTCACTGTCAATTTCCTGCAGGCGCGGAACCTTTGCATAAGCGATGCGGATGTGCTCCTGAAGCTCCCGCTGATGACGAAGCTGCCGTTCGTTATACATACGCATAAGCTGATCATACTGAGGATTTGTAAGTGCCATAAATTTTTCCTTACTTACTGATTCAGAAGCTGTTCTTCCAGCTTGCTGTAATCATATGCTCTTTGATGAAAATTATTGAAACGGTTGGTATCATTTGCCTTTTTGGGCTGTTCTTTCAGAGCTTTGCTTCCCTTCTTATGCTCGGCATCCAAATGTTTTACATCATCCATGGTTTTTACGTTCTGCTCTTTCCATTTTGACAGGATCCCCTCCGCATATTTGAAGCTGGGCTGCCCTGTCTGCGCTATGGTGCGCTGGCATGCTTCACGGATCAGATCCATGGAAAATGCGTATTCGGAAAGCCACCGTTCCATGTATTCTGCTTCTTTTGGAATCGGATTGCGGTTGCGGATACCAAAAGCTTTGAGAATTGTGAAATAGTTTTTGTTCCAGGTGCTCGTCTCCTGTTTGGCCATGGCAACGGTGGTAATTCCCTTCTGATGCCAGGCGAGCCCTACTTTCTCAATGTAGTGGAGACTTGTACTTCCTTTGGAAACACAGTATTCAACCAGATATTCCAGAAGCTCTGCGGAAAAATGCAGCTCATCGTAGAAATAGAGCAGTCTTCCCACATCGGTGGAACTTAAAGTGCGGCCCAGATATTGTTCGGAAAGGAAAAGCAGCTGACGGATCTCCTCATTTTCCTTCAGAACGGCAATGCGGGAGCCGGAAAGAGAAACCGGTTTTGGAGATACCTTTTCCGCCAAAGCCGCAGGCGCTGCAGGTGCATTTGGGGAAGCTTCCGCCTGAACTGTTTCTGCCTGCACACGTGACGGTGCAGAATCGGCATCCGGCAGAATGACACGATAATCGGCAGTGGGATAGGGAAGAAACTGGATTCCTGTGGGCAGTGTTTCCCCGTTTTGATAGGAAAGTGCCAGAAGTCCCTGTTTTTCCCAGTATTTCAATGCACGCACAATATCATTCTCTGTACAGGAAAAAAAATCTGCCATAGAGGAAAGAGAGGGGTTTGCTGCCGGATCCCCGGAAATTTTTAAAAGATAAAGGTATACCTTTACAAATTCGCCGTTAGCTGCCGGCATATACTTTTCCAGAAACAGGTCCGGAACAGCGGTTACGCTTTGCAGACAGTCGCTCTGCAATGTCAGCTTACTCATGAAAACACCATCCTATTCTATGCAGGTTCTTTGATTCTTGGTTATAAAAGCGCGCAAAAGTCCTGTCAACGTTAGAACCCTGATCGCATAACCAAGTATAGCACAGAGTTTTCAACAAGTGAATATCCAATTTTTGAAATCTGCCTTAAAGCAGGGAAGCTGTGCGCAATGGGGATAAGTTGTGGATAATGTGGATAATGTGGAGGAAAAGTGAATAATCTATCATTATTTGCTACCTCAATGTCGAAAAAAGGCTGTGTTCATCGCAATTTGCGGAAAAAAGAGGAAAGAATTATGTAAACGTTTTTATACACAGGAAATCCACAGGCAGCGGTCGGGAAAAATGTGTATAAAACTGTGGATAATGTGGAAAAGTACGGAGAATCAGCTAAAAATCAACTGTTTGGATGTTGATGAGATTGTGTAAGATAAAAAACAAGAATCCTCACACGGACTTGCAGGTCGCAGGGGAGGATTCTTGTTTTTTACAGCAGATTATTCATTTCCAAGGAGATGTTCTCCGACATTTACAATATCACCGGCACCCATGGTAATCAGGAGATCACCGGAAGAAACGTTTTCCAGAAGATATGTTTCAATTTCATCAAAATCCGGGAAATATTCACAGCAGGTGCCAAGTGCCTGGATTTTTTCCTGAAGGTCTCTGGAGGAAATTCCGATGGTATTCTGCTCTCTGGCGGCGTAGATTTCTGCCAGCACGACGTGATCCGCCAGAGTGAGAGCCTCCGCGAATTCGTCCAGCAGTGCCTGGGTACGGGTATAAGTATGCGGCTGGAATACACACCAGAGTTTTTGATGGGGATAATTCTGCGCAGCAGTCAAAGTGGCACGAATTTCTGTTGGATGATGTGCGTAATCATCGATGATCTGCACACCGCCGATGGTTCCTTTGTACTGGAAGCGGCGGTCCGTTCCGGTAAAGGAAGCGAATCCCTCTGTGATTGCGGTATCCGGAAGCTGCAGTTCATCGGCAAGCGCAATGGCTGCCAGGGCATTGGAAACGTTATGAATACCCGGAATGCGAAGAGAATAGTGTCCTTTTATTTGCCCGTGGAACAGGCAGTCGAAAGACGGATGACCAAATTCATCGTAAGTAATGTTGGCAGCGGTGTAGTCTGCGGAAGTGTCTTTGGCCAGTCCGTAGGTTGCCACGCGGCAGGCGAGATCTTTCGTGACGTATTCGTATTTGGGGGTATCCGCGTTGATAATCAGCAAACCGTCATCGGGAAGAAGGCGGGCAAATTCACGGAAAGAGTGACGGATGTCATCAATATCTTTGAAAAAGTCCAGATGATCGGCATCCATGTTCAGAATGATACTGATTTTCGGGAAGAAGCTGAGAAAACTGTTGGTGTATTCGCAGGCTTCTGTGAGGAAAGTCTCGGAATTTCCCACACGGATATTTCCGCCGATGGAAGGAAGAATTCCGCCAACGGAGATCGTCGGGTCACAGTCGGCTGCCATTAAAATATGAGAAACCATGGAGGTTGTAGTGGTCTTGCCGTGTGTGCCGGATACTGCAATGGGAGTTTCGTAATTGCACATGATCTGACCGAGCAGTTCCGCACGGGTCAGCATGGGAATCTTCTGGTTTTTTGCCTCCTGAAATTCCGGATTGTCCGGGTGAATTGCGGCGGTGTAAACAATAAGGTCAATGTCAGGAGTGATATTGGATGCCTTTTGCCCGTAAATAATATGAGCACCGAGGTTTTCAAGATGATCGGTCAGAGCACTTTCCTTTGCATCGGAACCGGAAATGATAAAACCTTCCTTTAATAAAATTTCAGCAAGGCCGCTCATGCTGATGCCGCCGATGCCGATAAAGTGTATATGGATTGGTTTATTGAAATCTACGGTATACATAATTTCTCCTTGAATGCATTCGTATTCGTCCGCGGTCAAAAAAATGTCCGGAACTGTCTATAAGTATACACGTATTTTGAAAAAAAGTAAATCTTTAGTATTTCACTGCATGCTTTCCTGTATGGAAGCTGCCGGATCACGAGGAACATCATCAAAAGTGACAAAAAAGTAAAAAAAAATCTCCGTGTTTTTGACATTGCCGCGGTGGTTCAAATAAAAAATATGGGATAATTATGATAATACATGGAAAAAGCAACCTTGCAGTTTGATTAATGATAGAGACGAAAAAGGACGGAATATGGTAAAAAACTAGTAAAAATGCATGAGAAATCAGTCGGAAATTGTAAAAAATATTCATTTGAACGGAATGGAAAAACGATTTCTTAGGGCAAATGTCATAAAATGGCGTAAAAAAATCGAGAAGATTTATAAAAAATGTTCACAACCAGTTTGAAGTGTGGTATAATTTAATATCATATACGACAAGAGGTGATTGCATGATTAAAAAAGAAATGATAGCAATGCTGCTGGCCGGTGGACAGGGCAGCCGTCTTGGTGTGCTGACTGAAAAAGTGGCAAAACCGGCAGTGGCATTTGGCGGAAAATATCGAATCATCGATTTCCCGCTCAGCAACTGTATCAATTCCGGAATTGATACAGTGGGTGTATTGACACAGTATCAGCCCTTGCGACTCAATACCCATATCGGAATTGGTATTCCGTGGGATCTGGATAAAAATGTTGGCGGAGTAACCGTTCTTCCTCCCTACGAAAAAAGTACAAACAGTGAATGGTATACCGGTACAGCAAATGCAATTTATCAGAATATGGCATACATGGAGACTTTCAATCCGGATTACGTTTTGATTCTCTCCGGAGATCATATTTATAAAATGGATTATGAGGTAATGTTGGATTACCACAAAGCGAACAATGCAGATGTCACCATCGCATGTATGCCGGTTCCGATTGAGGAGGCCAGCCGTTTTGGAATCATGATTACAGACGGCACCGGAAGAATCACTGAATTTGAGGAAAAACCGGAGCATCCGAGAAGCAATCTGGCGTCCATGGGTATTTACATCTTCAGCTGGAAAGCGCTGAAAGAATCCCTTGAGGCACTCAAAGATCAGCCAAGCTGTGATTTCGGAAAACATATTCTTCCGTACTGCAGAGATAACGGAAAGAGATTGTTCGCCTATGAATTCAATGGCTACTGGAAAGATGTCGGAACGCTGGGATCCTATTGGGAAGCCAATATGGAATTGATCGATATTATCCCGGAATTCAACCTGTATGAGGAGTTCTGGAAGATTTACACAAAAGGTGACATTATTCGTCCGCAGTATATTTCCAATGAAGCAGTTGTAGACCGCAGCATTATCAGTGAGGGTGCGGAAATCTACGGTGAGATACATAATTCCGTGATCGGAGCGGACGTAGTAATTGAAAAAGGAGTTGTGGTGCGGGATTCCATTATTATGCGCCACAGCCGCATTGGAAGCGGTACTCAGATCAATAAGGCGATTATCGCTGAGAATGTAGAGATTGGCAGAAATGTTGTTATGGGCGTAGGTGAGGAAGTTCCGAATGTATTGAAACCCAACATCTACGGTTTCGGCCTTGTAACAATTGGCGAGAACGCTGTAATACCGGATGGTGTGACGATCGGAAAGAACGTCTGCATTTCCGGAAAGACAACACCGGAGGATTATCCGGACCAGGTTCTGCAAAGCGGCGGAGCAATTGTAGAAAAGGACGGTGAATAAATATGAGAGCACTCGGAATTATTCTTGCAGGCGGTAATAACAGCAATAAGATGAGAGAGTTATCCAATAAAAGAGCCGTTGCAGCGATGCCCGTAGCCGGCAGTTACAGAAGCATTGACTTTGCCCTGTCCAGCATGGCCAACTCTCATATTCAGAAAGTAGCGGTATTGACTCAGTACAATGCCAGATCATTGAATGAGCATTTAAGTTCTTCCAAATGGTGGGATTTCGGAAGAAAACACGGCGGACTGTTTGTATTTTCTCCGACAGTTACCGCAGATAACAGCTGGTGGTATCGCGGAACAGCAGACGCGATTTATCAGAATCTTTCCTGGCTGAAGAACAGCCATGAGCCGTATGTGGTTATTGCATCCGGTGATGGTATTTATAAACTGGATTTTAATAAGGTTCTGGAGTACCACATTGCAAAACGTGCGGACGTAACCGTTGTGTGCACGAATTCCCGTGAAGAGGATACCAGCCGTTTCGGTGTTCTGAAGATGAACGAGGACTGCAGAATCGAGGAATTTGAGGAGAAACCGATGATCTCCAATTCCAATGTGATTTCCACCGGTATTTATGTGATTCGCCGCCGTCAGCTGATTGAGATGATTGAGCGGTGTGCGCAGGAGGACCGCCATGATTTTGTAAAGGATATTCTGATCCGTTATAAAAATCTGAAACGGATTTATGGATATAAAATTGATACCTATTGGAGCAACATTGCAACGGTAGAATCTTACTACCGCACAAATATGGATTTCCTGAAACCGGAAGTGAGGAATTATTTCTTCGGAGAGTATCCGGGAATTTATTCCAAGATTGACGATCTTCCTCCGGCAAAATACAATCCCGGAAGCTGCGTGAAGAATTCACTGGTAGCGAGCGGCTGTATTATCAATGGTCAGGTTGAGAATTCTGTTCTGTTCAAAAAAGTGTATGTCGGTAATAACTGTGTCATCAAGAATTCGATCATTCTGAATGATGTGTACTTAGGAGACAATACACACATTGAGAACTGTATTGTGGAGAGCCGTGACACGATCCGCGCAAATTCTTACCATTGCGGTGAAGATGGAATCAAGATTGTTGTGGAAAAGAACGAAAGATACGCCATCTAAAGTTTATGAGGTGAAAGGGGCAAAAGCGATATGAACATTACAGATGTTAGAGTGCGGAAAGTCGCAAAAGAAGGAAAGATGAAAGCAGTTGTATCCATTACCATCGATGAGGAATTTGTTGTACATGATATTAAAGTCATCGAAGGAGAAAAGGGGTTGTTTATCGCGATGCCAAGCCGTAAGGCGACAGACGGAGAGTACCGCGATATCGCGCATCCCATCAATTCGGGTACCAGAGAAAAAATCCAGAAAATTATCCTTGAGAGATTTGAGGAAGCGATGGCGGAAGAAGACGCTGCGGCAGAAGCATAGAAATGAGGAGGGTCCCCGCAAGTACACCGGCAGACGGTGTGCTTGCGGGGGATTTTTTTGTTTGCTTTCAAAATTTGAACCGGTTGAGTGATTTTTGATATCTCTTTCGTATAGTAAGGTGAAATACAATCGATAAAACAGACCACAAGGAGAATAGAACATGGGGGATCAGGAACTTCTATTGCTGCTGGAACAGAATCCGGAAGAAGGCATCCACAGACTGATGGATCTGTATGGCGGAGCGATTCTGACCATTTGCCGGAACTTCCTGTATGATTGTCCGGAACATGATATTGAGGAAACGGTGGCAGATACCTACATTCATTTCTGGAAAAACAGAAGGCGATTTGTCCCGGATGAGAGACACTCGGTGAAAAGTTATCTGTATGCGATCGCCAGAAATGCAGCGCGGGATAAGCGCAGAAAATTAAAACGGCAGGATTTTTTTTCTCTGGATGAGGTGGACCTGGAACTTCCTTCGGGTCAGAATGTGGAAGAGGACTATGAAAAGAAGAAAACGGAAGAAATCCTTCATACATGCCTCCAAAGCATGAGAGAACCGGATCGAAGTGTCTTCCTGTACCGGTATTTTTACGGGTTCCGCGTGAAACAAATTGCGGATATTCTGGAACTGACACCGAAAAAGATTGAAAATATTCTATACCGTGGAAAGGAAAAGCTGCGCACTGCACTGCTGAAAGGAGGAATTTCCGGTGAAGATGAGATTGGATGAGATGATACAGGAGATTTATTCCGATGAAACTCTGCCGTTGGAAGAAGGTATGGATAAGGATCAGCAAAAGAGAATCGAAACGATGGTTCTGACCCGGATCACGCAAAAGAAGGTGACGCGGTACAGAAAAAGCCGCCGCAGAAAATTTTTGGGGTGTCTTCTGGTGGCGGTTCTTGCGATGGCTATGACGATGGTTGTAAGCGCTGCAAAGGAGAATGACTGGGATCTTGCACTTCTGGAATTTATGGGACTGGAGGATGCGGATACCATACAGTGGTCCGACGGAAGTGTGGAAATCCAGGCATCTTCAACCTGTAACGGAACGGACTACAGCTGCGATTCGTATGGAATTTCACAGCCGCTCACGATTACGGCAGTTTCCTCCATCGGAGATCAGAATGCAGCGTACATTCGTTTTGAGACCGATTATGAACTGCCGGAGGATTTTGATCCGAATCGGGATTATATTCTCCCGGGGGATATGTCTCTTTTTGTCTCCAGGAAAAATCCGGAAAAAGATGCCCGTATAACGAATCATGGAAGCATTTTTACCAGCGATACAGAAAACGGGAGGCTGATTTTTATGCTGTACGTGGCTGATTGTCCCGAAATCAATAAAAGCTATCTTACACTTACCTTTGAAGATCTGTATCTTTATCATGACCTTGGTTCTTACGGGGAAGACGTCAGGGATCTGGCTGAAAACGAACCGGAAATGGTATACCAGGGAAGCTGGTCTCTGAATTGGAAATACGCCTATCGTTCCAACGTGCGAAGCAGATACGTGTTCCAAAAGGCAAAAACGGGGCAGACCGAATATTGGATTACACGTGTGGAGGTATCGCCCCTTGGCGTTCGTGTGGAGGGAATGGTCAATCCGCTCCACCGGGCAAAGAGCGCTGTCTGGATGGAAATGGAAAAAATCACCTATCAGGACGGACGCAGTCTTACCGTAGAAGGAAGTTCTGCCGGAGGATGCAGGGACGGTATCTGGCTGGAAAATTACTTTGGTGTCGATGTGATCGGGGAAGTACTTCATGTAGATCAGATAAAAAGCATAACGATGCGGGGACAGGATGCGTCCATTGATATTGCATTATGACAGAAAGTCCGATATAATCGAGGAAAGTCTGAAAAAAAGAGGTGCAGTATCATGGTTCGGTTACCGGAAGAGTTTAAAAAGAGAATGAGGGAAATGCTGGGAGATGAGTATGAGGCCTTTCTTGAGAGTTATGAACAGCAAAGAACAGCCGGGCTTCGGGTGAACCGACTGAAAACTGCACCGGAGGAATTTGAGCGTTTCGCAGGACAGAAGATGGAGAGAATCCCCTGGGTGGATAACGGTTTTTTTGTGCCGACGGGAATTCGAATGGCGCAGTCGCCTTTGTATGCCGCAGGTGTCTTTTATCTTCAGGAACCGAGTGCGATGACACCGGCCTCCAGATTGATTGTGGAACCGGGGGACCGTGTTTTGGACCTCTGTGCGGCGCCGGGGGGAAAAGCGACAGAACTGGCGGCCCGCCTGAAAGGAGAAGGTCTTCTGGTGGCAAACGATATCAGCAATGCCAGAGCAAAGGCTCTGCTGCACAATCTGGAACTGTTCGGAGCCGGCAACGTTTTTGTGACAAACGAAACGCCGGCGAGGTTAGCCGGGGCTTTTCCGGAATTTTTTGATAAAGTGCTGGTGGATGCACCTTGTTCCGGGGAGGGTATGTTCCGAAAAGATGAGGCGGTTATCGCGACCTGGACACCGGAACGCCCTGCCTATTTTGCGAACCTGCAAAAAGAGATTACGGCAAATGCTGTGCGGATGCTCCGTCCGGGCGGATGGATGATGTATTCTACCTGTACCTTTGCACCGGAAGAGGACGAGGGAACCATTTCCTGGCTGCTGAGAGAATTTCCGGAAATGCATTTGAGGGAAATGGAAGGGTATGAAGGATTTTCCGCAGGAAATCCCGCCTGGGGTGATGGAAATCCGGAGCTTTCAAAATGCGTGCGGATCTGGCCGCACAGGATGAACGGAGAGGGGCATTTTATGGCCCTTCTGCAAAAAGAGGAGAAAGAAATCCGGGAAAGCGACGAAACCGAAAAACGGAAGAAAAAGCCTGCCCGCGGCGGGAAAAAAGCGGCATTGCAAAGGGAATCGGGAATCGGAAAGCAGGAACAGAGAATTCTGGATGAATTTTTGTCAAAGATTTCCAAAAATCTTCCAAAAGGCCGCCTGGTACTTGGGGGCGGCAGAGTTTATCTGGTACCGGAGCTTCCGGAGACGGTAAGAGGGCTTCATTTCCTGAGAAATGGTCTGCTCCTTGGCGAACTGAAAAAAGACCGTCTGGAACCGTCTCAGCCACTGGCATCAGCACTTACGGCAGCTGATTTTGAGGATTGTCTGAATCTTAGGGCGGATGATGTGCGTACAGAGCAGTTCCTTCGGGGAGAAACCATTCCGGTTCGCGAAGGAGAGACAAAAAGTGAGAAGGGCTGGAAGCTGGTCTGCGTAGAGGGCTTTGGTCTTGGATGGGGAAAACTGGTGCAGGGAATTTTGAAGAATAAATATCCGGTTGGATGGCGCAAAGAGTGATAAGATCGACGCTTTGATACGATTTTACGACAAAATATTACAGGTTTGTTAAGAGAAATTAAAAAATGCTTTCATTTTCTCAAACACTGTGATATAATAACTTGGATGAGTCATGAAAAGCTCACGAGACTCCGGGCACTCTTTAAAGAGGAGAGCGGAGGGAAACACATGTATCTTGTAAATTCAGTATGAGGTGTACGACATGAAAAACAGGAAATTCTTCAGCCTGGTTTTGGCGGCGGTACTTACAGTAGCTTCTGTGCTTCCGTGTTATGGTGCCACTACGAAGGAGAAAATTTCAAATGCACAGGCAGAACAGTCTGCCGCACAGTCTCAGCTTGACAGTATACAGAGCAGGATTGATGAGTTAAACTCCAAAAAGGGAGAATCCGAGGAATATCTCCAGGAACTGGATCGGCAGCTTACCGATCTGAAAGACAGACTGGAAGATCTGGCGTCTCAATATGACGAAAAGCAGGAAGAGCTTGTACAGATCAAGGAAGAACTGGAGCAGGCAAAAGAGACAGAAGAAGAACAGTATGACGCGATGAAGCTTCGTATTCAGTATATTTACGAAAGCTCCGCCGGAAACGGGTATATGGAGATGCTTCTCTCTTCAAAAAGTCTGTCAGATCTGATCAGCCGGGCAGAATACATACAGCAAATTTCAAATTATGACAGGGATCTGATGGATGAATATCAGGCTACTGTTGAGATGGTAAAGGAAAAGGAAAATCAGGTACTGGAAGAGCAGAAGGCGATTGTACAGCTTCAGCAGGAAAGCAATGATCAGCAGGAAGCGATTCAGGAACTTTATGCGGCAGCATATCAGGAGCTGCGGGCTTACAGTGAGGAACTGGATCAGGCAAAATCCAGCGAGAGCAGTCTGATTGCCAGAATTAGCAGTCAGGAAGAGGAGATCAACAATCTGATCCGCCAGGCAAAAGAAGAAGAAATTGCAGCCCAGAAGAAGGCGGAGGAAGAGGCAGCAGCGGAGGCGGCCAGGGAGGCAGCCAAAGAAGCGGCAAAAGCAGCCCAGAACAGCTCAAAAAAACCCTCCGGCAGCACAGGTTCCCAAAATTCTTCTTCCAATACGGAAAAAGAGGACAGCAGTGAAAAAGATCAGAGTTCTTCCAACGGAACTTATCTTGGAAGATTTAAACTGACAGGCTACTGTGCATGTTCCACCTGCTGCGGTCAGTGGTCCGGCGGTACAACAGCCAGCGGAACGACACCGACACCCGGCAGAACCATTGCAATGGGCGGCGTTCCATTCGGAACAAAACTGATGATCAATGGTCATGTTTATACGGTGGAGGATCGGGGAACGGCTTACGGACATATTGATGTATTCTGCGGAAGCCATTCTGAGGCGCTTAGCTTTGGAGTACAGTATGCGGATGTCTACCAGATAAATTAAAGAAAGATCGAAGAATGCTGCGCGGTTTCTTTTTTTGAGCTGCGCAGTTATAAAATAGCCGGAAAACCGGAAGTTCGGGTTATATTTGACGTCAGAAAAAATAAATTAAAAAAATTCAAAAAAAATAAAAAAAGATGTTGACATTTTAGAGATGATCTCGTATAATAATCAATGTTGACGAACGAAAACAAAAAGTCAAGAAAATCGAAGCGTGGCTCAGTTTGGTAGAGCGCTGCGTTCGGGACGCAGAGGTCGTGGGTTCGAATCCCGTCGCTTCGACGCGAGAGGTACCATTCATATGGTACCTCTTTTTATGTGTAAAAAAGCAGAAAATATGAGGACGATCTGGATGAAAGCATTATTTTTTGACATCGATGGAACATTGTTGAGTGAGATTACCAGAAAGGTGCCGCAAAGTGCGGCAGAGGCAATCAAAAAGACCGAAGAACTGGGAAATCTGACCTTTGTCAATACCGGGAGAACCTGGTCTCAGCTTCCCGGGGAGATCAGGAGCATGCCTTTTTCCGGTTTTCTGTGCGGGTGCGGAACCTATATTCAGTATGAAGATCAGGTGCTCTTTCACAGAGCAATTCCAAAAGAGCGGGGCAATGAGATTGTTCGGCTGATCAAAAAGTATGATGGGGATATGATATTGGAAGGCAGGGAAGACATTTTCCTGCAGGAGCACATGTCCAGATTTGATCCGCTGAACAGAACCCGCCGTTATTTTCGAAATATGGGTCTTGGCGTGGAAAAGACAGCGGAATGTCCGGATATTTCCTTTGATAAGTTTGTGGTTTATACAGATGAAAAGACGAAACGTGAGGCACTTTTTGATGCGCTCCGGGAGGACATGGACCTTATAGATCGCAGGGGAGGCCTGTATGAGGCAGTCCCGAAAGGGTACTCCAAAGCTGCTGCAATCGAGTTTGTCTTAGCACATCTTGGAATTTCCAAAGAAGATGCCTACGTTTTTGGAGACAGCAGCAACGATCTTTCCATGTTTCAGTGCGGAGCGCATGCAATTGCCATGGGATCACACGACACGGTGCTGGATCCCTATACGGAATTTGTGTCAAAAACCGTGGAAGAAGACGGATTGGCTTATGCCATGAAGCACTACGGTTTGATCTAAAAACGCAAATTCCTGCATCGGTTCAGGCAGGCGAAAATTTCCTGACGCCTGGGCCGTGCCAGGTCATAGGAGAAAGAAGCTTCTCCAAAGGACGAAAGTCCTTTGGTATCCATCTGTTTTTCCAGAAGATCAACGATCTGAACGACAGTCCGGCGGCCATCCATATAGTTTGCGGCGGCTTCAAAGAGCAGAACAGCCAGTGCGTGAAGCTGTTCGGAATCGGCCAGCTGTTCCACGCAGCGCAGATCCGTGACGGATTTTTGAACCTGAATGGATTCTTTCCCCATCGCTTTCAGTTTTGGACGATCCCGGTCTTTTAACGTACCATCCGGTATCGGATGGCGGTGAAAGGACGGAGAGAGAAAGGGATGTCCGGAGGAGGAAACCGCAGGAAAGGCAGAGGCCTCTTTTTTCGCTCTTTCCGTGATATCATAAGGGGTGTATTCTTTCATCTGGATTACGGTATCTGCAACATGAAAGTAGGAACCGCAGCTGCCGGCTACCAGGATAGAGGAAATGTTCAGGTGATGATACAATTCGCGAACCCGGCTGATAAACGGGGTGATCGGTTCTTCGGAATCGGAGACAACCCGCTGCATCAGTTCGTCCCGGATCATAAAGTTTGTGGCAGAGGTGTCCTCATCGATCAGGAACAGACGGGTGCCGGCTTCGATTGCCTCCACAACATTGGCAGCCTGTGAGGTGCTTCCGCTGGCATCTGCTGTGGAAAAGGCTTTTGTATTTCCCTTGTTCGGAAGATCATTGATAAACAGAGAAATATCTGTGTTGCTGATGCTTCTCGAATCTTCGGAACGAAGTTTGACGGCCGTAGAATCAGTAATGACCAGTTCCCTTCCGTCGCCTGCAATATGGTCATAGACACCCATTTCCAGTGCATGGAGAAGGGTGGATTTTCCGTGGAAGCCGCCGCCTACGATCAGGGTAATGCCCTGGGGGATTCCCATGCCGCGGATTGTTCCGCGGTTTGGCAGATCCATGGTAACTTCCAGGGAAGCAGGAGAAGAAAAGGGAACTGCACTTCGCATCGGTTTGTCAGAGACGCCGCTCTCCCGGGGAAGAATCGATCCGTTGGCTACGAAGGCGGCAAGACGGCGCTCCTGTAACTGCCGGCGAATCGCCTGCTGATCTTCGGTAAGCTGTGCAACCTGACTGCAGGCTCTGGGATTCAGGCTGCGGTAATAAAGTGTTTTCTCCACACAAACCGGCAGAAAGTCAAACAGGATTTTTGCAAGTTCCTGGGACTGGATTGTCCTTCCGCTGGCAGGAAAACCGATCTGCAGGCCAAGAATGAGAGCACCGTCTTTGGGATTCAGCGTACAGGCGGTCCGCTCGAGAATCTCCTGACCGCACCGGCTGACCTGAATAAGACCGCTCTTTCCGGAACCTTTTGCCCGAAAAGAATAGGATTCGATTGATCGGGAAAAGAGGCGCAGCAGATAATCCTGCAGCGCGATCCGTTTGGGACGGGTATCATATAAAGTTTTTGGGAATCCGGCGGTTTTTCCGTCTATGTGAACGCTGACACGGGAAGGAGCGGCGAAGGGATCACCCTGTACGTGATCGATAAAAAGAACATAGCCCGGAAACTGATAACCTCCCCTGAGGGATTTGTAAGCCGGATAACTTTTGTGGTTGATTTCGGATAATTGTTTTTTTAAATCAGTTGCTGTCTGCATCGAATGCCTCCTTTTGCATCAATATAGCACAGAAAAGAAAAGCTTTGCAAGCAGCCCTTGAAAAGGTGTGGAGAAAAAAAGCTTCCTTTTCCCTGCGGTATGCGCTATAATACCGTTTATCAAGAGATGTAACGTGTGAAAGTCGAAAAACGGTGTGAGCTAAATGAGAGGCTGCACCGTTTTTTAACAATGTGGTATGGGAGTGAACCATGGGAAGAGAAGATCAGAAAAACGGATGGGAGAGTTCAAAAGGAAAAACGGATCTTTGTCAGGGACAAAGTTTTCTGTATGAGATCCGCCGCGGCTATGCCGTTATATGGCGCTGTTTTTCAAGAGATACGCAGGCAGTTGTTCCGGAAGAATTGGAAGGATATCCGGTAAAGGAACTGGCGCCCTACGCGTTTTCAGACCACCAGGACCCGAAGGATCGGGAAAACAAGAAAAGAAGCGCCTGCGTGCTTGGAGATCAGGAAGAGCTTCCCATGCTCTGCGGGGGAAGGCTGGAACGTGTGATCCTTCCGGAATCTCTGGAAAGAGTGGGACGTTACTGCTTTTACAATTGTGAAAATTTAGAGAGCATCAGTTTTGGCGGCGGAGTCCGTGACTGGGGCAGCGGAACCTTCACCGGATGCCATAAGGTTCGCAAGCTTCAGGTACATATGGAGGAAGAAGGAAAATCTACCTGGAAAGATGTTCTCTCTGAAATCAGAGAGGAACTGGAGGTGGATTACTTTTGCGGAAGAGGGGAAACGGCAAAATACGCAAAGCTTGTGTTTCCGGAATTCTTTGAGGAAGGTGTGGAAAATACACCGGCAAGGATCCTGGAAACCCACGTGCATGGCAGCGGACTGTATTACAGAAACTGTTTTGTGCAGAGAGTCTTCCAGTTTGCGGAATACGATTCCAGATTTGACTATGCGGCGGCAGAGGAGAGAGGGGAGTTACTGCTTCGTATGGCGATCGGCAGGCTTTTGTACCCCTATCAGCTTTCGGAGAAAGCAAAAAAAGCATACAGCCGGTATCTGTGCAGGGAGCGCCGTGCTGCCGCAAAGGAGATTCTGCAGTCGAAAGATGCAAAGGCGCTTAGCTGGTTTCTGAATTATCTGCTGGAGGAAAAGGAAGAACTTTCGGAAAATGACAGAGCGTCTCTTCTTCGCGAAATGAAAGCGGATGCCAGCCGTATGCAGGATCCCGCGGCTGTCAGCCGTCTGATGGACTTTGAGCACAAAAACAGGCCGAAAAAAGAATACGACCCGTTTGAGCTTTAGGAGGTGTTTTTTCATGATTCAGCCGATTCTGGAACAGCAGGAGAGAGATCTGGCCCTGATCGATGTGGGACGGGAGATTTTATCCGGTGCGCGAAATGAGCTATATCTGAATATGCGTTTTCTCGATGTGGCTCTCTTTGGACTTCCCTTTGTGATGGATCCGGCAGTGCGTCCTCTTGGAACCGATGGAGCGAACCTGTATTTCCATCCGGAAGCGCTGGGCAGGCTTTACCGAAGCGGGAGAGTGAGAGTGAATCACGCCTATCTGCATTCTCTGCTGCACTGTCTGTTCTGTCATCCCTTTCCCGATCAGAAACCGGAAGAAGAATACTGGAATCTGGCCTGCGATATCACGGCAGAGTATATTCTGGACGGGCTGTATCTGCCCTGTGTTCACTTAGCTGCTTCTCCCCTGCGCCGGGAGTATTTCCAGAAACTTCGGATGGAAAAAAAGGTGATCACAGCGCAGAGAATGTACCGGCGTCTTATGGAAGAAAAGCCCGATCCTGTGCTTTTTGCAAGACTGTCAGCGGAATTTTGCGTGGATGACCACCGGTTTTGGGACTGGGATCAGAAGAAACCCCAAAGTCAGATGCAGAAAAAACACTGGGAAGAGATCCGTGAGAGGATGCAGACGGAAATGGAAACTTTTTCCAAAGAAGCCGCCTCGAACGCAGAGAGTCTGGAGGAACAGATCAGGGCAGAGAACCGGAAACGGTACGATTATCGGGAATTTCTTCGGAAATTTTCGGTTCTCAAAGAGGAAATGCAGGTGGATCCGGATTCCTTTGACTATATTTATTATCAGTACGGAATGGAATTGTACGGAAATATGCCTCTGATTGAACCGCTGGAGACAAAAGAGGTCAAAAAGGTAGAAGATTTTGTGATTGTGATCGATACCTCCATGTCCTGCAAAGGGGAACTGGTGCGGCAGTTTCTCGGCCAGACCTATGAGGTCCTTGGCGAATCCGAGAGTTTCCACCGAAAAATCAATGTGCACATCGTGCAGTGTGATGAGAAAGTACAGGAAGATGCGGTGATCCGGAATCAGAAGGAAATGCAGGAATACCTGGAGCATTTTACGGTGAAAGGTCTTGGAGGAACGGATTTTCGGCCGGCATTTGAATATGTCGGTAAACTCGTGGGAATGGGCGAATTTACAAAGCTGAGAGGAATGATTTATTTCACGGACGGAAAAGGGATCTATCCGGCGAGAAAACCGGTGTATGAAACCGCCTTTGTTTTTCTGAAGGAAGATTATACGGACATCGATGTGCCGCCCTGGGCGATGAAGCTGATTCTGGAGCCGGAAGATGTGCTGGCATCCGGAAGGGAAGAGAAGCATACCGGTCTTTGACAGATGAGGGAGGAGAGAAGCGCATGAATATTAAGAGAGCAAAAGAGGAGATTAAAGATACAATAGAGGCTTATCTTTGTAAGGATGAGGATGGAGAATATGTGATTCCTTCCATCCGGCAAAGGCCGGTGCTGCTGATTGGTGCTCCCGGTATCGGAAAAACACAGATTATGGAGCAGATCGCAAGAGAATGTCAGATTGGTCTTGTTTCCTATACGATCACCCATCATACCAGACAGAGTGCAATCGGACTGCCCTTTATCACCCATCAGGAATTTGGCGGAAAAGAGTATTCGATCACGGAATACACCATGAGTGAAATCGTGGCATCGGTATATGAAAAGATCAAAAAGACCGGTCTTCCGGAAGGAATTTTATTTATTGATGAAGTCAACTGTGTATCGGAAACTCTGGCGCCTGCCATGCTGCAGTTTCTGCAGTGCAAAACCTTTGGAAATCATGCCATTCCAAAGGGCTGGATCATTGTTGCGGCGGGAAATCCGCCGGAATACAACAAATCGGTGCGGGAATTCGATGTGGTGACGCTGGATCGCGTGAAGCGGATCGAGGTGGAACCGGAATATCAGGTCTGGAAGGAATATGCGCTGAGGGAAGAAATTCATCCGGCGATTATTTCCTATCTGGATACCAGAGGGCAGTATTTTTACAAAATGGAAACGACGGTAGACGGGAAGCGGTTCGCGACTCCGAGAGGCTGGGAGGATCTTTCCAGGCTGATTTCGGTTTACGAACAGCTTGGCAAACCGGTGGATTGGGAAGTTGTTATTCAGTATATTCAGCACGAGAAAATCGCGAAAGATTTTTCCAATTATCTGGAGCTTTATCGGAAATACCGTCTGGACTATCAGCTGGATGAAATCTTTACGGGACATATAAGCGAACGGCTGGTCAGGAAAGCACAGAATGCCTCTTTTGATGAAAAACTGGGTGTGATCAGTCTGCTTCTTCGGCGTTGTACGGAAGCCTTTCACGGGGTTTGTTTTCATGAGGAAGTGATGAAGCTGCTGTTCGAAAACCTGAAGCTGTTAAAAGAAGGGCTGTATGGAGCGCACAATCGCCAGCCGCTGATTTACATGAGAAATATCTGTGAAACCTTTGCAGAGGAATGGGAACAGAAACGGGAGGCGGAACTTCTGAACCGGGAAGGAAACCGGGGATACAAAAAAGCGTTTGAATTGCTGGAGAGCTATGAAAAAGCGCTGATTCTGGAAGATGTTTCCGATGGAGAAGCTGCCTTTTTGAAAATCCGGGAACTGTTCGGAGAAGAAAAAACAGCGCTTGCCGCGGAGAGGGCAAGTGCAGGAGAGCTGCTGGAATGTGCTTTTGACTTTATGGAGGCGGCTTTTGGCGAAAGTCAGGAGATGGTTCTCTTTGTCACGGAATTAAATGCCAATTATTACAGTGTACAGTTCTTGGGAACGTATGAATGTGAGCGCTATTATTATTATAATCAGTCGCTGCTTTTTGAGGAAGGTTCCAGGGCCATTGAAGCAAAGCTGGATGAGCTGCTCTAGTCTGGTACCGGAAGATGGAGGAGTTGCTATGGATACAAAACTGATTGCAGGCATGATCGCTGCGGGCGGAACGCTTCTGGCCGCGGGCGGTGTATACCGGATGAATAAGAGATGCGGTTACTTTAAGAAAGGCAACCATGTACAGTATGATGTTTCCCGGATCCCGTTTCGGAGGGAAAGTCTTCTGAAAGGAAAAACGATTGTTTTCCTGGGTTCCTCGGTAACCCGTGGATTTGCCTCTCACAATGTCTCTTTTCCGGAATATATCGCAAAAAAGGACAGCTGCAGATGCATCAAGGAAGCAGTCAACGGTACGACGTTAGTTGATAATGGTGAGGATTCCTATGTGGAACGCATGCGGACCAGACTGGATAAAAAGGAAAAGGCAGATCTTTTTATCTGCCAGCTTTCGACAAATGATGCCACCCGGGAGAGTCCTCTTGGAACGATTTCAGAGTCCTACGATCCGGAGAGTTTTGATGTGACAACGGTATGCGGTGCCGTGGAATATATCATTGCGTATGCGAAAAGTACATGGAATTGCCCGGTCCTTTTTTACACAAATCCGAGATACGATTCCGACGCATACGCAAAGATGGTAGATGCACTCCTTGAAATTCAGAAAAAATGGAAGATCGGAGTGATTGACTTCTGGAATGATGAGAAGATCAACCGGATTTCAAAGGAGGAGAGAAAACTGTATCTGCAGGATCCGATTCATCCGATGAAAGCAGGTTATGCAAAATGGCTGGTACCGGCGATGGAAGAGAAGATAGAGGAATATTTGAAAGCACAAAGATAGAATTTTGGATACGGAAGGAAAGTGAGAAGATGCAGGAGTTTCGATTTGTAATTCTGGGAGCGGGAAATATTGCCGGAAGGTTCTGCAATGCAGTGCGTCTTATGGAAAATTGTACAGTAGCGGCAGTGGCGAGCAAAAGTCCGGAGAGGGCAAAACAGTTTGCGGAAAAGAATCAGATCGCGCATTTTTATGGATCGTATGAAGAGATGCTGGATCAGGAGAAGCCGGACGGTGCCTATATTGCAGCCACAACCAACGATCATTTTCGCCTGACCATGCTGTGCCTGGAGCGGAAGATTCCTGTGCTGTGTGAAAAAGCGATGTTTCAGAACAGCGGGGAGGCAGAGGAAGCTTTTGCCTATGCAGAGGTTCAGAAAACTTTCGTGATGGAAGCCATGTGGTCCAGATTTCTGCCGGCAGTGTGCAAGGCAAGGGAGTGGATTCGCCAGGAAAGAATCGGGCAGCCTTCTCTGGCACGATTTACCATTGGCTTTGATGCACCGGAAAACGAAAATAATCGGTATTACAGCCGGAAATTAGGAGGCGGTGCAGCGAAAGATATTACAGTGTATGCCTATGAAATCACGACCTATCTTCTGGAACAAAATATCCGGGATATCAGGGTCAATGCAGACTGGAGCCAAACAGGGGTGGATCTGACAGATCACGTCTCGATCCGGTTTGAACATACGATGGCGGATCTGATGGCTACGTTTGCTGCCGATGTGGAAGACAAAATGATTATTTACGGAAAAAAGGGAAAAATTGTTTTGCCGTTTCCGCATTATGCATCGGAATGCTTTCTGTATGGGGAAGACGGGCAGTTAACGGAACATTTCCGTGATGAGACAACGGTCGACGGATTTACCTATGAAATTGAGGAAATGATTTCCTGTGTCAGAAGCGGAAAAACAGAGAGCGCAGTGGTTCCAAAGAATGTGACGCTTGCGTGTGCAAAGCTGTTTGATCAGATTGAAGCGACGAGAATTTCCTGAACCATCAGACGGATGAAGGAAACGCGGAAATGAAAGAAATGCAATGAAAATTGAAAGAAAAGGATGAGAAGAACAAAATGCAACAGAAACTGACGTATAATCACACAATTATCGCCTGCTTTATCGGATATATCGTACAGGCGATCGTTAATAACTTTGTCCCGCTGCTGTTCCTGACTTTTCATAAGTCCTATGGAATTCCCATGTCCAGCATCACACTGCTGATTACATTTAATTTTGGTCTGCAGCTTCTGATTGATTTTCTTTCTGCGGGATTTATTGACCGGATCGGATACCGTGCATCGGCAATCCTGGCGCATGTTTTTGCCTCCTGCGGTCTGATTCTTCTGACGATTCTGCCGGATCTTCTGCCGGATCCTTTTGTCGGACTGCTCATCGCGGTGATGGTTTATGCAGTGGGAGGCGGTCTGCTTGAGGTGCTGGTAAGTCCCATTGTAGAGGCATGCCCGACCGATCACAAAGAATCGGCTATGAGCCTTCTTCACTCTTTTTACTGCTGGGGCCATGTGGGGGTTGTGCTTCTCTCCACCGCCTATTTTGCCGTTTTCGGTACAGCGAACTGGAAATATCTTGCGCTCATCTGGGCTGTGATACCGCTGGCAAATGCCGTATTTTTCTCCAGGGTTCCGATTGCTTCTTTGATTTCGGAAGGGGAAACCGGAATGACTTTAAAAGAACTGGCTATGCAGAAGATTTTCTGGGTTATGATGCTTTTGATGGTATGTGCCGGTGCCTGTGAGCAGGCGGTAAGTCAGTGGGCTTCTGCTCTGGCTGAGGCAGGACTTGGCGTGTCAAAGAGTGTGGGTGATCTGGCCGGACCGATGTTGTTTGCCGTTCTCATGGGAACATCCCGGGCTCTTTACGGAAAATTCGGAGAGAAACTGCCCCTGCGGCCGTGTATGATTCTCTCGGGGATACTCTGCGGAGTCAGCTATCTTCTGATCTCCCTCAGCCCAAGTCCTCTGCTTGCCTTTGCCGGCTGCGGTCTGTGCGGATTTTCCGTGGGAATTCTCTGGCCGGGTACCTTCAGTATGGCATCTGCAGCTCTGAAAAGAGGCGGAACGCTTATGTTTGCCATGCTTGCCCTGGCGGGTGATCTGGGCTGCTCCGGCGGGCCGACCTACGTAGGTTTTCTTTCCGGTATTTTTGATAACAATCTGAAAATGGGAATCCTGTTCGCCTGCATTTTCCCGGTACTTTTGCTGCTTGGTATTTTCCTGCTGGGGAAAATGAGAAAACCGTTGGCAGAGAAAACACTCTGACAACGGCAAAAGTCAGTCGATCTGCTTTTTGCGGCGCAGCCGGTATTGACGGAAAATTCCGCGGATCGTCGTGTAAAGCTCCGGTTTTAATTCTTCCAGCGTAACCGGCTGCTCGTACAGAATTGCGTTGTAGCTGGTTCCGCTGACGATTTCCAGAATCATGTAAAACATCAGCTCCGGTGTTCGGTACGTGTAGGCGGCGTGAGCGAGAAGAGACTCATAGATGGTATAAATTGCAGGTGTATCATTTCCGGGAGAGAAATAAAGAGAATTTTTAAAAAATCCCCAGCTTAAGTGTTTGGAAATCAGAGTGACAAGATGATGATTTTGGGAAAACTGATCCAGGATGTGGTCTGTGATGAAAAGCACCTGATCCTCAAAATCCCGAATCTCATCATGAGTCAGAAGATCATTGTAAGCGTTCTGAAAAACCTGGCTGGCTTTATGCGCAATCAGCTGATTCCGGATATCATACTTATCCTTAAAATAGAGATAGAAAGTTCCTTTTGCCACGCCTGCGTGGTTGACAATGTCTGAGATAGAAGTTTTATTAAAACCATTTCGAATAAAAAGTGTAAAAGCGGATTCCAGAAGGGAATCCCTTTTTTGTTGCTTGTTATCCTCAACTTTTCCCATGGTATCTCAAATCCTTTCTTTTTTGCGTTATACGCACTTAAAAACATTATACTTTTTTTGATTTTGAAATGTCAATCAGAAAAGCAGCGGTATCCTTTTTTTTGCTGTTTTGCATAAGAAATAAAATGACTAATGGTCATATTTATACGGAATAGATATTGACTTTTAGTCATTTATAGAATATAACATAAAATGACTATTGGTCATATATAGTGTATAGAACCGGTTGAGAAAGGGAGGAAGTTATCATGGAAAAACTGGGCAGAAAGATCGTCAAGTGCCGCGTTCCGATTTTTATTATCAGCCTTTTGCTTCTCATACCATCCGCCATTGGGTATATCAATACAAGGGTAAATTACGATGTATTGTATTATCTGCCGGATGACATTGAGACAATGAAAGGCCAGGATATTCTGGTAGATGAATTTGGAACCGGTGCCTATTCGATGTTTCTCTGCGAGGGAATGGAAGAAAAAGATGTGGCCGCTTTAAAGGCACAGATTGAGCAGGTCGAGCATGTTGCGAAAGTAGTGTGGTATGACAGTTTCATGGATCTGAGTGTACCGATGGAGATGCTGCCTGACAAGATAAGAAACGCCTTTAATTCGGATGACTCTACTTTGATGTTTCTTATTTTTGATACCACAACATCCGCGGATGAAACGATGAATGCGATTACAGAAATTCGCCGTTTGGCCGGTAAACAGTGTTTCCTGGCCGGAATGTCGGCCATTGTGACGGATACAAAGAATCTGGCGGAATCGGAGGTAGCGATTTATGTGGTGATTGCGGTGCTTCTCTCGTCTGTTGTACTGGCGCTTACGATGGAGTCCTATCTGATCCCGCTTTTATTTCTTGTCAGCATCGGTATCGCGATTGTCTATAACATGGGAACGAATGTTTTCCGCGGTGAAATTTCCTACATTACGAAGGCTTTGAGTGCAGTTCTGCAGTTGGGTGTTACGATGGACTATTCCATTTTTCTGTGGCACAGCTACCAGGAGCAGAAGGTGGTTTTGGAAACGGATCACCGGGAAGCGATGGCCCGTGCCATTGCCTCCACAATTAAGTCGGTGGTCGGCAGTTCTGTAACAACAGTGGCCGGATTTATTGCCCTTTGTTTTATGAGTTTTACGTTGGGACTTGATCTTGGCATTGTCATGACAAAAGGTGTCATCCTCGGAGTGCTCTGCTGTATTACGGTGCTTCCGTCCATGATTCTCATTTTCGACAAGGCACTGGAGAAAACCGGACATCGCCGGCTCATTCCGGAACTTCCCGTACTTTCTGATTTTATTGTAAAACATCATACGCTGTTTGCTGTTGTTTTTGTGGTGCTTTTCCTTCCATTTGCCTATTTTCAGGCAAATACGAAAGTGTATTACAATCTGGATGGCAGTCTTCCAAAAGATCTGGAAAGCATTGCGGCCAATACAAAACTGCAGGAGGAATATCAGATGGGTGCGGTCCATATGGTGCTCCTGGACCGAAATATGGATGAAAAAGCAAAGTATCAGATGATCGACGAGATGGAGCAGGTGGATGGTGTCAAGACCGTGTTGGGGCTGGAGAGTCTTATTGGTCCGTCCCTGCCCAAAAGTATGATCCCGGACAGCGTAAAGAATATCCTGGAAAGCGACAATTACGAAATGATGCTGATTACCAACGAGTACCAGACAGCTTCGGATGAGGTCAACCGGCAGATTACGGAACTGAATCAGGTGCTGAAAAAATATGATCCCACCGGTATGCTTGTGGGAGAAGCGCCCTGTACAAAAGATCTGATTGATATCACAGATCATGATTTTAAAGTAGTCAGCGCTGTTTCCATCCTGGCTGTTTTCCTTATTATTCTGTTTGTATTTCGGTCTGTATCACTGCCTGTGATTTTGATTCTGGTCATTGAAGGAGCTATTTTTATCAACATGGGCATCCCGTATCTGACCGGGTCAACTTTACCTTTTATCGCTTCGATTGTAATCGGAACGATTCAGCTGGGAGCAACGGTAGATTATGCAATTCTGATGACCAGCCGTTATGAAAAGGAACGGGGATCCGGAAAATGCAAAAAAGAGGCGATTCAGATTGCCCATCGAACCAGTATGCGTCCGATCATGATTTCAGCATTCAGTTTTTTTGCCGCGACTTTCGGCGTCGGTATGTATTCCAAAATCGATATGATCAGTTCTCTTTGCCTGCTGATGGCGCGGGGTGCACTGATCAGTATGTGTGCGGTTCTTCTGTTTCTGCCGGCGATGTTCTGGCTGTTTGACGGAGTGATCTGCAGAACGAGCAAAAATTTCAGAAAATGATTCAAACGGAAAGGGGTATTCATTATGAACAGAAACAGAAAATTGAGAGCCAAAATGATGTCGGGCATTGCTGCCGGAATGGCGGCGGTGATGGGGACGGTGCCGGTATCGGCGGCCGTGGATTCGACTCCGGAAGTTTCCAAAGAAGAAACTGTTTATGTCAATGCGAATGCACAGGGAGAACAGGAAGAGGTTATTGTATCGAACTGGCTGAAAAATGCCGGTTCCATGGCAGAGATCAAAGATGAAAGTAATTTGAAAGAAGTGAAAAATGTTAAGGGTGATGAGGAGTTTGAACAGAGTGGAAACAGTTTGACCTGGTATAGTGACGGGGAAGATATTTACTATCAGGGAACGAGCAGTAAGGAACTGCCGGTATCCGTGAAACTGACCTATTATCTCGATGACCGGGAGATTACGCCGGAACAGCTTGCGGGCAAAAGCGGAAAACTCAAAATAAAAGTGGAGTATACCAATCATGCTGCAGCAGTAACCCTGGTAGACGGAAAAGAGACCGCACTCTACAGCCCTTTTGTCATGGTAACGGGCATGATTCTTCCAAATGATACATTCTCCAATGTAAAGATTGACAATGGAAAAATCATTTCAGACGGCAGCAGAAACATTGTGATCGGGATCGGCATGCCGGGCCTGAGTGAGAGCCTCGGATTGAACAAAGAAGAAACAGAACTTTCCATTTCTCTTCCGGAGAGTCTGGAGATTACTGCAGATGTGGAAAATTTCTCTATGGGCTCCACTTTTACCGTGGCATTGACGGATTTACTGGATGAAATGGATACCGATGATATTTCCGGTTTTGATGATCTGAAGGAATCTCTTGATGAGCTGGAGGATGCTTCCCTAAAACTGGTGGACGGTTCTCTGTCTCTTCTGGATGGGACAAACGAGCTCGGCGAGAGCTATGAGACCTTTGATCAGGGAGTCGGCAGCTTAAAAGATGGAGCAGATGCTTTGTATGATGGAGCGAAAGAACTTTCAAACGGTATCAGCAGCTATACAGAAGGTGCGGATGCTCTAAGCCGGGGGATCCGGATGTATCTTGGCGGGGACGGTGTGCTTACCGGAAGTGTGAAGGAGTATGTCAATGGTGTCAATCGTGTGGTAAGCGGTATGAAAGAGTATACGGACAAAGCAGCGGTACTTTTTGACGGAACGGCAGCTTATGTGGCAGGGGAACAGCAGTTAAAGCAGGGAGCGGAGCAGCTTCGTCCGCTCATTTTGGGCTTACAGGATGTGGAAGAGGCCATCGCGCAGCTGAATGCTGCCATGGACGGCAAAGAAGAAAATGATATTTTGAGCAGTGCCGGGGAGCTGTCACAAAGTATGGAGGAACTAAATGCAGTTCTTCAGAGTCAGGATATGCAGTCGCTGCTTCAGATGGCAGATGAGTTGACAGAGACCGGTTACTCGCTGATCGGGGAAGCAGATCAGCTTCAGAGCGTGATGAAGGATCAGGTATCAGAACCGATGCAGTCGCTGATGCAGGAGGGAAATGAACTTTGCGCTTTGCTTTGTGAACTGCAAGAATATCTGCAGACCTATGTCGAAGAGCTGGAGGAACAGGCGAAATCAGCAGCACAGCAGATGGCGCAGCAGATGACTGCGGATTTGCAGCAGCAGGCAAATGACGCGGCAGATGCGCTCAACGATCAGGCCCGGACGGCGGCTTTGAATGCAGCGAATACTGCTGCAGCCAGGGCTTCGGATGAGGCAACCGGAAAAATGCAGAGTGCACTGGAGGAGCAGATTGCTGCGGCGACCGCCAATGGAAATACGGAACTGGCGGAGGCATTGAAAAAAGCAATGGAGAGTGTCGGAAGTGTTTCGGTATCCGTGCCGGAGGTTACCCTGGAAGAGGTAACCGCACCGCAGATCCGGGAGCCGGAGTTTTCCTTTTCGGTGCCGCAGCCGGAGCTTACAGAGCGTATGAATGCGATCGAAACGAATATGCAGCAGATGAAGCAGGAGTATGAAACTCTATCTGCGACAGTAGAAGCATTGGTTCCAAGGCTGGAACAAATGCAGAAACAGCTGGATTCCATCTGTGAAAAGAAAAATACGGTGGAAACACAGCTGGGAGCGATGCAGAAGCTGACGAATGCGGTTGCGCAGCTAAACATCGGAAGCAAAAGACTGTATCAGGGAATAACAACATTTTCCGAAAACCTTGGTCAACTTGCGGAAAATACCAGCGTTTCCATGCCATCAGCCAGTGCGGGGATAGAATCTCTTCTGGAAGGTTTTGAAACACTGGATGCAAACAGTGAAGTGTTGAAAAGCGGAGCGGAAGCGTTGAAGGAGGCAGGTCCGTCTCTGGTACAGGGAGTGAACACTCTGGATGGAGGAACAAAACAGCTTGCAGCGGGACTGAATCAGCTTTCCGATCAGATGGTAAATGGAGCACTTCAGCTCTCCGGCAGCAGCAGCGCACTGCGAAACGGAGCATCCGCTCTGGTATCCGGTACGGATCAGCTGCTTCATGGCGCGGTTTCCCTGAAAAACGGCAGCAGTCAGGTCAAAAACGGAATCAATCAGCTGCAGGATGGAGCCAGAGAATTAAGTGACGGGATGAAAACCTTTGATGAGGAAGGCACCGGAAAACTGAAAGAGACGATGGATGAAAAACTTGGAGATATTCTGGACCGTATCGCGGCGCTCAATTCCGATGAGTGCAGTTACACAACCTACAGCGGAAGAACGGAGAAAATGGACGGCAGTGTGAAATTTATTATTGAAACAGCGGCAATTGAAGCTGATGAAGAATAGAAGAATAAAACAGCGGCCCGCATTTTGCGGGCCGCCGTTTTCATAATGAGGGGGGAGATAGTGAGTGGTTTCATCAACTATCTGTCCTTTAGTATACGCAAAAAATGTGAGCAAATTGTGTCTGCAATCTAAAAGAAGCGGAAAAAATCTAAATTTTCGATGAAGTTTCAACTATTCATAGTTGATTTTTCCGCTGCCGTAGCTTTTTCGGTACTGACCGGGACTCATACCTGTGATTTTCCGGAAAGCATTGGAAAAGTTATGAGCATCCTGGAATCCGATATTATAGGCAATCTGCGAAATCGGATGATTGGTGTCACTTAGTTCCGCCATTGCAGAGTCCATTCGGGTTTTTTGAATGAAATGCTTTAAAGTCATACCCATTTCTGAGCGAAACAGTGAAGAGAGATATTTTTCGCTGTATCCGAAGTACTCAGCCAAAGCAGAGACCTTTAGATTTTCACTGCTGTGATATTGGATATAACTGATCAAATCCTGCAGAATCTGCCGTTTTTGACCAAATGCAGAACTGCTCTGCCAGATGGGCCCCTGACAGCTGATTTCGCACAGAATGGCACAGGTAAGGCTTCCGCAC
>JAQYOA010000215.1 GCA_028727605.1 Lachnospiraceae bacterium | reverse complement strand
CTCCGACGAAGGATTACAAGAGCGGTACGGTAGAGATTTGCTTCTTATGGCAGAAGGAGGAGCCGATCGAGGCAAAAGCAGAACTCTGGACGGCAGAGGGAACAAAAATTGCCGAAGCAGCGGTAACCGAAGGAAAGGTTTCTATGGAAGTTACGGACGCCCGTTTGTGGAATGCAGAGGATCCATATCTGTATACATTAGTGCTGACAACAGAAAAAGAAGTGATTACCGATCATGTGGGCATTCGGGAAATTCATGTGGAAAACGGAGTGCTTTACATCAATGGCGTTAAGGTAAAATTTCACGGAACAAACCGTCATGACAGTGATCCGAAAACAGGTTTTGCCATCAGCCGAGAGCAGATGATGAAAGATCTAACGGTTATGAAACAGCATAATATTAATGCAATCCGTACCAGCCATTATCCCACTGCGCCGGCATATTACCAGCTCTATGACCGCCTTGGATTCTATGTGATTGACGAGGCAGATAATGAGAGTCACGGAACAGCAAATGTTTATAATCCGGCTTCGGATTGGGAGAGCTGTGTAAAGCGGTGGAATGAGGCGATTGCGGACAATCCGGCCTTCACTGCGGCAACAGTAGACCGCACACAGCGCTGTGTGGAGCGGGATAAAAACCGTCCCAGTGTTGTGATCTGGTCTATGGGAAATGAGTGTGCTCACGGCTGCACTTTTGAGGAGGCTTTGGCATGGACAAAAGCGTTTGATTCAACGCGTCTGACACATTATGAGGGAGCACGTTATGTTTCCGATAAGAGAAAATATGATTACAGCAATCTGGATCTTTACAGCAGAATGTATCCGTCATTAGAGGAGATCCGCAAATATTTTGAGGAAGACGGAACAAAACCGTTCATTATGTGTGAGTACTGTCATGCTATGGGAAATGGCCCGGGAGATCTGGAGGATTATTTTGAAATTATTCATACCTATGACGGCTCCTGCGGTGCCTTTGTATGGGAGTGGTGTGACCATGTGATCGATATGGGAAAAACCATTGAGGGCAAAAAAATGTATGCATACGGCGGAGATCACAAAGAGTATCCTCATGACGGCAATTTCTGTATGGACGGGCTGGTTTATCCGGACCGCACACCGCATACCGGTCTTCTGGAATTCAAGAACGTTTACCGTCCGGCGAGAGTGGTATCGTTTGATCAGGAGAAGCAGGAAATGGTTCTTCGCAATTACCTGGATTTCACGAATCTGAAAGATTATCTGACTATTCGCTATGAGATCCTGGTGGACGGTACAGTAAGTGAACGGGGTGTGATTGATGATCCGGATGTTCTGAATCTGGAGGCTCATCAGAAAGGCTGTGTTCCGATTTCCTTCCGGGTACCGGAAAAAGGAAAGTGTAATCTGATTGTAACCTATCTTTTGAAAAAAGCATCTGAGGTACTGCCTGCAGGTTATGAGCTTGGCTTTGAGGAAATTCCTGTAAAAACTTCCGATAATACAAATCAGAAAGCAAAAGAACTGCTGTCAGATAAGTGCGGCGGAGCGAATTTTGCGTTTGAGGAAGACGACTGCACCTTGAGCGTATCGACCTCTGAATTCTGTTATACTTACGACAAGCTGAAAGGTCTGTTCTCCGAGATGGTATATGAGAATCAAAAGCTTCTGGAAAGACCAATGGAGTATCAGATCTGGAGGGCGCCGACAGACAATGACAGAAATATCAGACATGTTTGGCAGGATGCAAAATATGACCGTATTGTGACAAGAGCTTATGAGACAAACGCTTCTGTCACAGAAAAAGGAGTTCAAATTGAAAGCAGGCTTTCTGTTTCGGCTGTATACATCCAGAGAATTCTGAATATTAAAGCATGCTGGCTCATTCATTCGGATGGAACTCTGGATGTAACGCTGGACGTGGAGAAAGATCCGATCTTCCCGACGCTGCCGCGGTTTGGCCTTCGTATGTTCCTGCCAAAATCGATGGAAAAGGTAACCTACTGCGGACTTGGCCCGAATGAAAGTTATATGGATAAGAGACGAAGCAGTTATCATGGATTGTTCCATACCACGGTAAAGGCATTGCATGAAGACTACATTCGGCCGCAGGAAAATGGCAGTCATTATGATTGTGATTATGTGACTGTATGCGGAGAACGTCTGGCATTGACAGCAGTCGGTGAGGAGACCTTCTCTTTCAATGCATCGGTTTATACCGCTGAGGAACTGACGAAAAAAGCACATAATTACGAGCTGGAGGAAAGTCCGTATACGGTATTCTGTGTGGATTACCGTCAGAACGGTATCGGCTCCAACAGCTGCGGACCGGAACTTCTGGAAAAATATCGTTTGGATGAGACCAGATTTACGTTCCATATCCGTTTGAAACCGGATCGAATCTAAAAACAACACCTGCCGCATGGAGCAAATTGCTGCATGCGGCAGGTGTTTCTTTTTTATCGGCCATTTGAAATCATTTTCCAGGCCCAATACTGTATTTCGTTTGCGAAAGAGAGAACAGGAATGTACGGAATTTCATACAGGAAATTCCCTTGAAAACAAGGGAACGATTTTTTATAATAGGATGAGCCAGGAGAAAATCGCCGGCAGGATCATTTGCCGGATCACTCACAGGATGATACCGAATAGGAATTTTGGAGGAAATTTGCATGAATTCAGTGGAAAATACACCGATTAAAGGGGGCATTCATTCGATTGAAAGCTTTGGATCCGTGGACGGACCGGGCATTCGCTATGTGATTTTTCTGAAAGGATGCAGGATGCGCTGCCAGTTTTGTCACAATCCGGATACCTGGAATATGGAAGGTGCCAGTTTCCAGACGGCAGACGAGGTTCTCGGGAAGGCACTGCGCTACCGGAATTACTGGGGAGAGAAGGGCGGTATTACGGTCAGCGGAGGAGAACCGCTGCTGCAGATCGACTTTCTAATCGAATTGTTTCGCAAGGCAAAGGAGCAGGGCGTTCATACGACAATTGATACCAGCGGAAATCCTTTCACCAGGGAGGAACCATTCTTTGGCAAATTTCAGGAATTGATGAAATATACAGATCTGCTTCTGCTGGATATTAAGCTGATTGATGATCAGGCACACCGTGAATTGACCGGATGGACCAATGAAAACATACTTGATCTTGCCGGATATCTGTCTGAGATCGGAAAACCGGTATGGATCCGCCACGTTCTCGTGCCGGAGCGCAGTGATCGGGATGAATACCTGATCCGTCTGGATGAGTTTCTGCATACCCTTTCGAATGTACAGAGGGTAGAAGTGCTTCCATACCATACACTTGGTATTTTTAAATGGGAAAATCTTGGGATTTCCTATCCGCTGTCCGGTATTCGGCCGCCGTCACAGGAACGGATTGAGAATGCGAATCGACTTTTGCATACGGAAGAATATACCGGATATTTGAACCAAAAATAATCTGTGAAATTTATAGAAAATTTATGGAAAATTCACAAATGCTTTGTTAACATTGACTGCTGTTGGGCGTATAATGTCCACTAACAGCATTGTCCGGAAACTGGTGAATCAATTTTGCCCGACAGTTCGGGAAATCAGATCCGGTCAGTTACCGTAATATAGAAAAGAAAGAGGGATTTTTCATGTTTGGTTCAAAGCAGGCATCCGAGGACGGATTGAGAAAAATGGTAAAGAAAGGCAAATGGGACAAGCTGAGAAAGCATTATCTCTATGCCGACAAAGCGACACAGATTATGTTGGCAAACGCATGCAGCGAATCGAAAGCAGACGGTTCCGTAAACCTGCTGACATCACTGCTTGATACGGAGGATCCGGAGATCATGGCAGCAGCTGTCAGAAGTCTGGGTGAAGTAGGAGATGATCACGTGGTGGCGAGAATTCGTCAGCTGGCAGCGAGAACTCCTGCAGATCAGAAGGAATTAAAGTCCGCCATTTCGGAGGCACTTGCGAAGATCACGGCCAGAGCATAACCATTTGAAAAAAGTGACAGGATACAGAAATACAGACTGTATCCTGTTTTTGTTTCAAAAGGATGTGCGGAAGGGTGTTGAAGGGATGAATTTGGAAAGACTTGACATGGCTTTGTGCAGAGTGTAGAATTATTATGGTTTATGTTATGGAAAATTGGGAGGAATGACGTAAATCTGGGGTGAATAATGTGAGCAACTGCGAAATGAGATGCAGATGCCAAGAATCATGATCAAGAAAGGAGTACTCGCATGAAAAAAAATCCTGTCAGAAAGGATTCTGTGCAAAAAAACGGTTATATTCCGGCACCGTATGAGCTGGAAGAGGGGGAAAATATTCACGATTTTTATCTGGAACCGGTTTATTTCGAAAATGAAAACGGGCCGACTATCGGAGTGACGACTTGTGGCGTCATTGTACAGGATGGACTGTATTTTAAGGATATGGATAACAGTGGTGTCCTGGATCCTTACAAAGACTGGCGTCTTGATCCGGAAACCCGTGCAAGAGATATGGTAGCGCATATGCGTCTGGATCAGCAGGCCGGTTTTGTTCTGAATACACTGTGGAATACACCGGTGGCTGCGACACGTCGGGAGGCAATGGACGAGAACGGAGAATTGAAGTTTGATCGGATTTTCAAAAAACACGATCCCAATGAACCGCCGCCGAAATCTCCACTGCCCGGAGTTTCCATGGCAGTAGATGATGAGGATGTACTGGTACGCAAGCTGACTGCGGGAGTATATCGCGGGGATATGCGGGTGGAGGCAGGCATGAGTGCGCTGTATCACAATGCAGGAACTCAGATGCTGGAGTACGAAGCATGCAAAGGCGGTGTTGCCATTCCAATGTCAATAAGTTAAGACAGCTTCAAAGAGTGAGTACAGTAAATATATGTACCCACTCTTTTTTTGTAATAAAAAGCTAAATAATGCTTGACAAACCATCCAAAATTTGCGGCGAAGCCACTTAAATATATTTTTTAT
>JAQYOA010000214.1 GCA_028727605.1 Lachnospiraceae bacterium | reverse complement strand
AGATGGTTGCCAGGCTGCGCCGGTCACCGTATGAAAAGCTGCGGGAACAGGCACTCGGACAGGGAAGAATCTGCCATGGGGAATATAACCAGCATAACATTCTTCTGGATGGTGCCGGGACGGAGACAATTGTGAATTTTGGAAAGTGGTCGTTTGACCTTCCCACAGCGGATCTCTATCACTTTATGCGTAAAATTCTGGAGAAACATAACTGGGACAGACATACGGCAGACTTGATTCTGAACGCTTACGGCTGTGTGCGCCCGTTAAGTGAAGGCGAGTTTTTTGATCTGAAGTTAAGGCTGTCCTATCCCTGGAAATACTGGAAAATCGCCAATCATTATTACGGAAGCAGCAAAGTGTGGATTTCTTCAAAGAATACGGAAAAACTGGAACTGCTGAATGCGCAAAGAGACTATTGGATAAAATTTATTAAAAATGATGATTTTTAATTCCTTTTTTGGGCATTATGGTTTATAATAGGAATGAGTTTAAGTGGGTGAGGCACCGGATGGTGATACCGCATCCGGCATGCCTTCTCAAAAAAAGCCGGAGCCGTCTGCACAGAATTAAGAGAAAGCGGAGCTCCCAAAGGGGAAACATAACGAAAATATTGGAGGTACGAAGATGGATTACAGAGCAACTTATGAATCATGGCTGGAAAATCCTTATTTTGATGAGGATACGAAAGCAGAACTTCAGGCAATTGCAGATGATGAAAATGAGATCAAAGAGCGGTTCTACACAGAGCTGGAGTTCGGTACTGCCGGTCTTCGCGGTGTCATTGGTGCCGGCACCAACCGCATGAATATTTATGTGGTAAGAAAAGCAACCCAGGGCCTGGCAAATTACATAGCATCTGTAAATGGACAGTCAAAAGGTGTGGCAATTGCTTTTGATTCCCGCCGCATGTCTCCGGAATTTGCAAATGAAGCAGCGCTTACTCTGGCTGCAAATGGTATTAAAGCATATATTTTTGAGTCCCTTCGTCCGACCCCGGAACTGTCTTATGCAGTGCGTAAACTGGGATGTATCGCTGGTATCAATATTACAGCCAGCCATAACCCGCCGGAATATAACGGATATAAGGTATACTGGGAGGACGGCGCACAGATTACACCGCCGCATGACACCGGAATCATGGCAGAGGTGAAAGCGATCACCGTATATGATGAGAATACAGTTAAGACAATGGACAAAGAAGCTGCTGTAGCTGCAGGTCTTTACGAAGTAATCGGAGCGAATATTGATGATCCGTACATTGAAGAACTGAAGAGCCAGGTGCTTCATATGGATTCCATTCAGGCAATGGCAAAAGATCTGAAGATCGTATACAGCCCGCTGCATGGAACCGGCAATATTCCGGCGCGCCGTGTATTAAAGGAACTGGGCTTTGAGAACGTTTATGTGGTTCCGGAGCAGGAGCTGCCGGATGGAAATTTCCCGACTGTAAGTTATCCGAATCCGGAAGCAGCAGAGGCTTTCGAACTGGGACTTGCTCTTGCCAAAAAAGTGGATGCGGATCTTGTACTTGCAACAGATCCGGATGCAGACCGCCTCGGAGTTTATGTAAAAGATTCCAAAACCGGCGAGTATCATACACTGACCGGAAATATGTCCGGATGCCTGCTGGCAGATTATGAGATCGGACAGAGAAAAGAACTGAAAGGACTTCCCGAGGACGGTGCACTGATCAAGACAATCGTAACAACCAATCTGGCAGATGCAATTGCAAAATATTATGGAGTGCGCCTGATTGAAGTATTGACCGGATTCAAATATATCGGACAGCAGATCCTTGGATTTGAGCAGAGTGGAAAGGGTACTTATCTGTTTGGATTTGAGGAAAGCTACGGCTGCCTGATCGGAACTCATGCAAGAGACAAAGATGCGATTGTCGCTACCATGGCTCTTTGCGAGTGCGCAGCGTACTACAAGACAAAGAATATGACACTGTGGGATGCAATGCTGGCAATGTATGAGCGCTACGGATATTACAAGGACAGCATCAAATCCATCACCTTAAAAGGAATTGAAGGTCTTGCAAAGATTCAGGAGATCATGAACACCCTTAGAACCAATCCGCCGACAGAAGTTGGAGGATATCAGGTTACTTCCTTCCGTGACTATAAAGAGGATACCATTACTGATCTTGCGACAAAAGAAGTGAAGCCAACTGGTCTTCCAAAATCCAATGTACTGTATTTTGACATGACCGATGATGCATGGCTGTGCGTTCGTCCGTCCGGAACAGAGCCGAAAGTAAAATTCTATTACGGTATCAAGGGTACTTCTCTTGAAGACGCAGATGAAAAGTCCGAGAAACTTGGTGAAGAAGTTCTGGCAATGATCAATAAAATGCTGTAAAACATATGACGGAAAAGAAAGTGTATACTTTTGAGGATTTGCGAAACATTATAAGTAAGCTCCGAAGCCCGGAGGGATGTTCCTGGGATCGGGTTCAGACCCATGCTTCTTTATGCCCCTGCATGATTGAGGAGGCTTATGAGGCGGTGGACGGAATTCGGATTCTGACAGAATCCGGGCAAACCGGAGCATTAAAAGAGGAACTTGGAGATGTACTTCTCCAAGTTCTCTTTCACTGTCAGATTGCAGAGGAAAATCAGGAATTTACCCTGGAAGAAGTGATCGATCAGGTTTCTGCAAAAATGGTGCATCGACATCCCCATGTGTTTCCGGATGAGCATGGAGAGCTGATTCCGAAAGAACAGGTGGATTGGGAAGCACTGAAAAAGGAAGAAAAGCCCGTCTGTACACCGGAAGAGGAAATCGATGCGATTCCGCACAGTCTTCCGGCTCTGATCCGGACAGCCAAAGTATTGAAAAAGATGGAACGTTATTACGGCACGGGGAAGGATTTTGAGGAATCCGCAGCATGTGCCGAGAGTCTTTTATGTGCTTTCGTGGACAGAAAAGATGAGAGGGATGATCAGGAGGAACTGTTGGGAGAACTTTTGCTTTCGATTGTGAATCTTGGAAGGAAAAAAGGTCTTAACAGCGAGCAGGCATTGATTCGTGCACTGGAGCGCTGCATACGTTATTTTTCTTGACAAGCAGGTAGTCTTAGGTATATATATATGGAGAGAGTTATGCTAACAGTCTGATCATTATTTGATGTTTGAATGTTAATACTAGCTTAGACAACGAAAACACAGGAGGAATTAACTCATGAACAAAACAGAATTAGTTGCAGCTATGGCTGAACAGACCAATTTATCCAAAAAGGATGCAGAAGCTGCTTTAAAAGCATTTATTGATGTGGTATCAGAAGAATTAAAGAAAGGTGAGAAAGTTCAGCTGGTAGGCTTTGGTACTTTTGAAGTTTCTGAGAGAGCTGCAAGAGAAGGAAGAAATCCTCAGACAGGAGAAACCATGGAAATCAAAGCTTCCAAGACTCCGAAATTTAAAGCTGGAAAAGCTTTAAAGGATATGATGAACTAACGTAAGGTATGCGATTAGACAAATTCCTGAAAGTATCGAGACTGATCAAGCGCCGCACTGTGGCAAACGAAGCCTGCGACGCCGGAAGAGTATTAGTGAATGATAAGCCGGCTAAGGCATCTGCTCAGGTGAAAGCCGGAGATATCCTGGAGATTCAGTTTGGAAGTAAATCTGTAAGAGTAGAAGTTCAAAGCGTCCAGGAGACAGTAAAAAAAGAAGAGGCACAGGAACTGTACCGATATCTGTAGAGTGACTGAAAAAATCAGGCATAGGATAAAGAGCAACCCTCATAGAATGGAACCATAGGACCATTGTATGGGGGTTTTTTGATGGAGGAGGCCGCTTTAAAGACACATCGTCTTACAATGGAAAACAGGGAAAAACTGAGTCTTAGCGGGGTCCTGGATGTTTACAGTTTTGACGAGCATCAGGTCCTTTTGTCCACGGGGGCAGGAGAACTTTCCATACACGGTAAAGACCTGCATGTGAATCGTCTGCAGCTGGAACAGGGAGAAGTAGAGGTGGAGGGAAAAATAGACAGTTTTCAGTATTCTGAGGGAGGAATGAAACATCAGAAGGAAGGCCCCTGGCTTGCCAGGCTGTTTCGTTAAAGAATGAGCGCTTACATGAGCCGGGAACTGATCCTGTTTTTCTGCTTCTTTTGGAGAGGTGCGTTTCTTATCCTGGTTTACGATAGTCTGAGAATTCTTCGCAGGGTATGTCGCTGCAGTAAGTATATGGTCGGACTGCAGGATCTGTTGTACTGGCTGTTTGCGGCAATGTATCTGTTTGTCGGAATGTACAGAGAAAACAGCGGACTGGTTCGGGGATATCTGCTGGCGGGTCTGCTTTGCGGCTGTGCGGCATGGCATTATTCTGTCAGCCGGGGATTTGTGAAGCTTGGAAGCCTGTTTTTGAAAAAAATGATAGAAATCATCAGAATACCTTTTCGTACTTTGAAAAAGCTAAGAAAAAGGTTGAAATTTTCCCGTAAGCAGGATAGAATGTTTTTATGCAAACGCAGACGGCAGAGAACGGATAAGATGATTTTGAGGTGAACAGAGAATGGGAAACAGAGCCAACAAAAATGGAAGACGCCGTGCGCGGGAGAATCAGAAACAGAACCGACTGGCGATGGCCGGCATTATTTTTGTGGCATGTGTTCTCCTGGCGGTACTTTTTGTGAATGGGTATTCCCTTCAGAAAAAGATTGATGAGAACAGTGCACGGCAGGCGTCATTGCAGGAACAGATTGACGAGGAAAACGAAAGAACCGAAGAAATCTCGGAACTGAAAGAATATATGCAGAGTGACGAGTACATAGAGAAGATGGCCAGAGAAAAGCTGGGTATGGTTAAGGAGAATGAGATTTTGTTCAAGGAGTCGAAATAGGGAGAACGGAGACGAAAACTTTTCGGATCGGTTCTTGACTGTTTCGACAGGAAGATAGGAAAAAGGTGTCTATAATACCCTTTGAGAACGTATGTGGAAAGGGGAGTTTGTGGATGCCGGGATGGGTAATTGCCATGTTCGCGGTCAGCGCAGTGCTGATCCTTCGGGACATGGCAAAAACTTTTTTTGAAACAAGACGAAGCCGCAGAGAAGCCGCAGTCTATGATTTTCATCCTCAGAAACTGCAGATGGAACGGTATGCCAGCACATTTCGCAATCTGGCGGAAGTTTTTTACTGTGTACCGTGTCCGAAAGAATATTTGACCAAAGAGCAGACAGATCGAATGCTGCTGCAGCAGCAGAACACAGTCTGTGAAAATTGCCCGAAGGCCTCCTGGTGCTGGGATCAGTATCAGTACCTGACCCGTCAGCAATGCGTGGAATTGCTGGATGCGTTTGCGTCGGAAGAGGAAGATAAACAAAATCTGGCAAAGGGTGAGTGGATATCCCATTGTCTGAACGGAACACGGTTTCTGGAGAAACTGAACAGTCAATACCAGAAAGAGAGGCAGAATTTTCTGTGGACCAGAAGGATGGCAGAGAATCGGATTGCGGTCGCAGAACAGTTCAATGAGATGGCCGGCATTATGAACCGGGCAGCCAGAGAACTGTACAGTTTGAATAGTCTGCCGGACGAGCTCTCGGAGAAGATTCGCAGCCGGATGAAGAAAAACGGAGTTTGCGTACAGAAAGTCTGGATGCAGGAGAAGCCCCGGGAACATCTGAAGATTTTTGTGACAATGAAAGCGGGCAAACACTGCAAAATGACATTGCGCCAGGCAGCAGCGATTCTGTCGGAACTTTGTGGAACCAGACTGGTGGCAGTCAGGGACGATCATCTGGTATTAAGCAGTGAATTTTCGACGATACTTTTCTGTGAGGATGTGAAGTATCAGGTGCTGTATGGAGTGGGACGGATTACCAAAGAGAAAGAGAGCATTTCCGGTGATAATTACAGTACGCTTTGTGAAGACGGCCGGTTTGTTTTGTGTCTTTCGGACGGAATGGGATCCGGCTACGAGGCAAATAAAGAAAGTGAAATGGTGGTGGAACTCTTCGAAAAGTTTCTGAAATCCGGCTTTTCGAGGGAGACGGCTGCGCGGATGATCAATTCAGTCATGGTTCTTCGACGCAATGACGGAATGTTTTCGACGGTAGATATCGGTTCAATTGATCTGTACAGCGGGGTATGCAGTTTCCTGAAAGCGGGCGCAGCACCGTCTTTTATCCGGAGGGATACCTGGGTGGATACGATCAGTTCTACCAGTCTGGCAGCGGGACTGCTGCAGCAGCTGAATTTTGATACAGCCCAGAAAAAAATGTATGACGGCGATTTTTTGATTATGGTTACGGATGGAGTGATCGATGCATTGCCGAAGGAAGAACCGGAAGAGCGGATGAAACAGATGCTGCTGGAAATTCAGGCCGGTGAACCGAGAGAATTTGCCAGAGAACTGCTGGAACAGGTGCTTCGGATCGGAGAATACAAGGCAAGGGATGATATGACAGTTCTGGCTGCAAGAATCTGGAAAAAGTGAAGCGAAAGGGAGACCGGAAGGAAAGCGCCAGGAATCCGGGAGGTAATATGCGAAAGAAAATCAGAGAATATATGGAAAAATATCATATGATTCAGCCGGGAGACACGGTACTTTGCGGACTGTCCGGAGGAGCGGATTCTGTTTTTTTGTTTTATGCACTGCTTGAACAAAAAGAAGAGATGCAGTTCTCTCTTCAGGCCGTCCATGTCAACCACAATCTGCGGGGAGAGGAGGCCAAAAGAGACGCTGCATTTGTACAGCAGCTCTGTCAGGAGCATGAAGTGCCGTTTTACCTTTATTCCTGTCCGGTGGAACAGATCGCAAAAGAAGAACATCTCTCCCTCGAGGAGGCGGGCCGTCAGGCAAGACGGGCTGCCTTTGAAGACTGCAGGAGGAAACATCATGCGACAAAGCTGGCACTGGCTCATCATCAGAACGATCTGGTGGAGACCATGCTGTATCACATTGCACGGGGAACTTCTCTGGCGGGACTGGCCTCTCTGCGGCCGGTGCGGGGAGATACCATTCGTCCGCTTCTTTGCCTTTCTAGAGATGAGATTGAGCAGGACCTGATAAGAAGAGGGATTCCCTGGTGTGAAGACAGCTCAAACCGGGAGGATTTGTATACGCGAAATCGGATTCGTCATCATGTGGTGCCCTATCTGACGCAGGAGATCAATGACCGGCTGCCTTCCCATGCGGCTCTGCTTTCCATGGATGTTCTGGAAACGGAGGAATATCTGGAAGCGCAGGCGCAGAAACTATATGAGGCTTATGTATCCGAAGAGCCGGATAGGCTGCATATTCAGGAAGCGGCAGGCAGAGAACTGCCGATCATGAGACGCTATCTGATTTTAAAGTGTATGGAAAAACTTTCGGGCAAACGAAAGGATCTGACGAGAGAGCATATCGAGGAGGTTGCGGCACTTTTTGAAAAAGGAGTGGGCAAACAGGTTGATCTTCCCTATCGGATGCATGCGGTGAGAGAATATCATGAAATCTGTATCTCTTTAAGAGCGCCGGACCGAATGGATTCCGGGAGAAAGAGAGCAGAGCCGGAAGAGCTTCTTCTTCCGAAAGAGGGATGTGTGATGTTTGGAGAATACCGGATCTGTGTAACTTCTCAAAGGAGCGATGGTATTTTTAAAGGAAATACAGAAAAAAAGTATACGAAATGCTTTGATTGTGATAAAATAAATGGTAATCTTGTGCTTCGAACCCGAAAAAGCGGAGATTATCTGACTATAAACGCCCGGGGCGGCAGAAAAAAACTGAAGGATTATATGATTGATGCGAAAATTCCGCGGGAAGAGAGAGATTCGATTCTTCTGCTGGCAGACGGAAAGGAAATCCTGTGGATTGTGGGTTATCGTACCGGGGAACATCATCATATTGATGCGAATACCAGGAATATCATACAGATCCAGATTAAAGGAGGAAAAGCAAATGAGAGAGACTGTACGAGTTTTGCTCAGCGAAGAGGAAGTTGATCAGAGAATTATGGAGGTTGCGGATCAGATCAACCGGGATTATGAGGGAAAAGAAGTTCATCTGATCTGTGTGCTCAAAGGAGGAGTCTTTTTTACCTGTGAGCTTGCCAAGAGAATCAAGGTTCCGGTAAGTCTTGACTTTATGTCGGTTTCCAGTTACGGAGATGACACAAAATCCAGCGGAGTGGTAAAGATTGTCAAAGACCTGGATCAGCCTCTGGAGGGAAAAGACGTCTTAATTGTAGAGGACATTATTGATTCCGGCCGCACTCTGTACTATCTGATGGAGATTTTGCAGAAAAGAAACCCGGCCTCTCTGCATCTTTGTACCCTGCTGGACAAACCGGAGCGCAGAGTGCGCGACGTGAAAGTGGATTACACCTGCTTTAATATCCCGGACGAATTTGTGGTGGGATACGGACTCGATTATGCTCAGAAATATCGGAATCTTCCCTATATCGGGGTTGTGGAATTCCATGAGGATTCTGGGGAAGCGTAAGGAATAAACAGAACAAGGAGAACAAAGTGAACAGACAGCGCAGCGGACTCGGAATCTATACAGTGCTCATGATTTTTGCAGTGATGTTTTTCTTCTATTTTGCAGATAAAATGGAGCAGCAGACTTATCTGAGTCAACAGGAATTTGTAAATAAGGTGGAAAGCGGTGATGTAATCTCGGCAAAGATTAATCAGGATCGGGAAGTACCTACGGGAAGCATTACACTGCAAATGAAAAATGGTAATACGTATCAGGTTAATGTCACGGATGTGAATGAAGCGATGGACCTTCTGGAAGAGGCGGGGATTGCCTGCACGGTTGGCAGTGTACAGCACGACAGTGTTTTTATGACTTCCATTCTTCCGGTTCTGTTGCTTGGTGTGATTCTGCTTTTCGGAATTACAATGATGAATCGCTCCATGGCAGGTGGCGGCGGCGGAAACAAGATGATGAATTTTGGAAAGAGCAATGCCCACTTGTCTACGGAAAAAGACAAAAAGGTGATGTTTCGGGATGTGGCAGGCCTGGAAGAAGAAAAAGAGGATCTTGCGGAAGTGGTAGACTTTTTGCGGGCGCCTGATAAATACACTCAGGTGGGAGCAAGAATTCCAAAGGGTGTTATTCTTGAGGGTCCTCCAGGTACCGGAAAGACGCTGCTGGCAAAGGCGGTGGCAGGAGAGGCGGGCGTTCCGTTTTTCAGTATTTCCGGCTCGGATTTTGTGGAAATGTTTGTCGGCGTCGGTGCATCCCGTGTCAGAGATCTCTTCGAAGAAGGAAAAAAGCATGCTCCGTGTATTATTTTCATTGATGAGATTGATGCGGTAGCCAGAAGACGGGGTACCGGCATGGGCGGCGGTCACGATGAGCGGGAACAGACATTGAATCAGCTGCTTGTGGAAATGGATGGTTTTGGCGTGAACGAAGGGATTATTGTGATGGCTGCCACGAACCGTGTGGATATTCTGGATCCGGCGATCCTCCGGCCCGGCCGGTTTGACCGCCGCGTAGTGGTTGGTCCGCCGGATGTGAAGGGCCGCGAAGAGATTCTGAAGGTTCATGCCAAGAATAAACCTCTTGCCGAAGATGTGGATTTAAAACAGATCGCACAGACGACTGCGGGATTTACCGGTGCCCAGCTGGAAAACCTGTTAAATGAGGCGGCGATTATGGCGGCAAAAGACCGCAGAACCTTTGTGAAACAGCAGGATATCAAGACTGCTTTTATTAAAGTCGGAATCGGAACGGAAAAGCGCAGCAGAGTTATTTCCGATAAGGAAAAGAAGATTACGGCGTATCATGAGGCCGGACATGCAATTTTGTTCCACGTACTTCCTGACATGGAGGCAGTGTATACGATTTCCATTATTCCGACCGGACCCGGCGCTGCAGGTTATACAATGCCGCAGCCGGAAAATGATGACATGTTTAACACCAGAGGAAAGATGCTGCAGTATATTACGGTATGCCTGGGCGGAAGAGTTGCCGAGGAAATGATTTTCGATGATATCACAACCGGTGCATCACAGGATATTAAGCAGGCGACAGCGACAGCACGTTCTATGGTGACGCGATACGGAATGTCGGATAAGCTGGGACTTGTCGCTTATGATGATAATTCGGATGAAGTCTTTATCGGGCGTGACTGGGGACATACCAAGAATTACAGTGAAAATGTGGCATCCGAAATTGATGAGGAAGTTCGAAGCATTATCGAGCAGTGTCACGCAAAGGCAAAGGAACTGATCCTTTCTCACTCTTATGTTCTGCATGAATGTGCGAAGCAGCTGATGGAAAAAGAAAAGCTTGGCCGGAATGAGTTTGAGGCAATCTTCGAAGAAGAAGCTTATCAGATTTGATTTCGATAAAATCAAAAAATCCGGCGGCTCTTTGTACAAATTGAGATGCTTTTTTCGGGATGGAAAAAATATCCTTGTGAATTTGGATAGAAAGAACCGAAAAAAAAATATCGATTTGTGCAGACTTTTTGAAGCACCTGTGGTACTATAATTAATGTAAAAACCCCCCAATACATTATATAGTTTTTGCTACACCCCATAAGAGAAATACCTTCTCCAAAAGAGCCAGCCTGAACAGCTGGCTCTTTTACTTTCGGGAAATGCTGCGGGATATTTGGAAAAATGCAGTAAAAGAAACGGAAGTATTAGGTAAAAAGCCAAAAATCAACGGTGTTCCGAAATAAAGGTTGTATTCGCAAAACGGGTGGGTTAAAATAAAAAAAGTGAAGATAAGTCAGAAAAAAGATAGAGAGGCTTCCTTTTATGGACAAAACAAGAGCGCAGCAGTATATATCACAGATGCGTGCTATGTTTAATAAACATGCACTTTACAGTGACGAGTCACCGCAGTATCAGATTCCCTTTGAACCCAATCCGGGGGATGTGGTGACAATTCGTTTTCGTACACTGAAAAATAATGTGGATGCAGTTTACTTCATTAGCGGTTCTATGCGGGAACAGATGCAGGTTCGCCTGGTGCGGAATGGTTTTGACTATTATGAAATTGATATTCCTGTCGGAACAGAACCGATCCATTATTTCTTTGAGATTCAGTATGGCCGCATGATCTGCTATTATAATAAACTGGGAGTAACCAGAGAACTTCAGGAAACGTATTCATTCGGGATTATTCCCGGATTTCATACTCCCGATTGGGCAAAGGGAGCTGTCATGTATCAGATTTATGTGGATCGTTTCTGCAACGGCGATACTTCAAATGATGTACTTACCGGAGAATACAGTTATATCGGGGAGCAGGTTGTTCGCGTAGAAGACTGGAATAAAGCGCCCGAGAATATGGATGTGCGCAATTTTTACGGTGGAGATCTTCAGGGAGTGATTGATAAACTGGATTACCTTGATGATCTGGGAGTGCAGGTGATTTATCTGAATCCGGTTTTCGTATCTCCGTCCAATCATAAATACGATATTCAGGATTATGATTATATCGACCCGCACTTTGGAAAGATTGTCTCGGATGAGGGAAATCTTCTGTATCCGGGGGACCGGGATAATACGCATGCAACACGCTATATTGAGCGTGTTACCGATAAGAAAAATCTCGAGGAAAGCAATGCGTTATTTATCCATTTGGTGGAAGAAGCGCACAAACGGGGAATGAAAGTGATTCTGGACGGTGTTTTTAACCACTGCGGATCTTTCAATAAATGGCTTGACCGGGAAAGAATTTATGAGATGGGAAAAGGATATGAGCCGGGTGCCTACGTTTCAAAAGACAGCCCGTATCATACGTTCTTCAAGTTTTATAACGAACATAACTGGCCGTACAATGAGTTTTACGATGGATGGTGGGGCCATGAAACACTTCCGAAGCTGAACTATGAAGAGTCGGAAAAGCTGATGGATGATATTATGCGGATCGGTGCGAAATGGGTTTCACCGCCGTATAATGCAGACGGATGGCGTCTGGATGTGGCAGCTGATTTGGGACACAGTCCGGAATTCAATCACAAATTCTGGAAAGAATTTCGCCGTGTGGTAAAGGAAGCGAATCCCGAAGCGATTATTCTGGCGGAGCATTACGGAGATGCCAAAAGCTGGCTTCAGGGGGATGAATGGGATACTGTGATGAACTATGACGCGTTCATGGAACCGGTATCCTGGTTTCTGACCGGTATGGAAAAGCACAGTGATGAGTTTAATCAGGGACTGCTTGGCAACAGTGAGAGCTTTGTTGGTGCGATGCGTTATCACATGCCGGCATTTTATGCTCCGTCTTTGTATACGTCTATGAATGAGCTGGATAACCATGATCACTCCAGATTTCTTACCAGGACAAACCATAGAGTGGGAAGAGTGAATTATCTGGGATCTCATGCAGCGGAGGAAAACACAAATAAAGCGGTTATGCGCGAGGCGGTTGTGATCCAGATGACCTGGCCGGGAGCACCGACGCTGTACTACGGTGATGAAGCGGGTGTCTGTGGATTTACCGATCCGGATAACCGAAGAACATATCCCTGGGGACAGGAAGATCAGGAATTAATCCGGTTTTACCGGGAAGTGATTCATGTTCACAGAAGATATCCGGTTTTTGCCACCGGATCCCTGATCTTTTTATATCAGGATTACAATGTGCTCTCTTATGGCCGGTTTAATAAGAAAGAGCAGGTTGTTGTGGTATTGAATAACCGAAATGAGCAGGTGAAAATCGAAATCCCTGTATGGCTGACCGGAATCAGCCGCAGCAGTGCCGCAAAGATGATTCAGGTATTTGCAACCGATGCAGTGGGATTCTCTTCAGAGGAAAAGGTTTATGAGGCACCGGCTGGCATTCTGGAAATGAATTTGCTGCCTTTGTCTGCGGTGATCCTTCACAGGGATGAGACGGATACGGAACAGGAAGAAATGGGAAGAAAATAGAGGGATAGAGGAGGAAGCGTATGAAACTATTGGTAGTTGTAGATATGCAAAATGACTTTATTGACGGAGCATTGGGCACAAAGGAAGCTGTTGCTGTCGTTGACAAGGTAAAAGAAAAGATTTCCTCCTATCGAAGAACCAGGGATCCGATCGTATTTACCAGAGATACTCATACACGGGAGTATCGAAATACACAGGAAGGGAAAAATCTTCCGGTGGAACACTGTGTGGAAGGTACGAAAGGGTGGGAGATTACCCCGGAATTAGAGACGAAAGAGGATCGGATTATTGATAAACCGGCTTTTGGTTCTCTGGAGCTGGCAGATTTTGTGAAGAAACAGGGGGAACTGGAATCCATAGAACTGGTTGGTTTGTGTACAGATATCTGCGTGATTTCCAATGCATTGATTTTGAAGGCTGCTGTACCGGAAATTCCAGTGATCGTAGACGCAGCCTGTTGTGCAGGTGTCACACCGCAGAGCCATCGAAATGCTCTTGCGGCAATGGAAATGTGTCAGATCCAGATAAAAAACAAGCCGTGATAAGCAGATGTAAGGGGCTGTTGCAAAATCAATGTCAATAAGTTAAGACAGCTTCAAAGAGTGAGTACAGTAAATATATGTACCCACTCTTTTTTTGTAATAAAAAGCTAAATAATGCTTGACAAACCATCCAAAATTTGCGGCGAAGCCACTTAAATATATTTTTTATT
>JAQYOA010000213.1 GCA_028727605.1 Lachnospiraceae bacterium | reverse complement strand
CCCCGGAGGCTTATCCTTGAAAGACTATATTGAAGAGCGGGCAGTGGAGGTTGCGAATTACATTATTGAAACAAAGGCGACAGTGAGGCAGACGGCGAAGAAATTTGGCGTCAGCAAGAGTACGGTACATATAGTAATAATAATATAGAACGGTTTGTAAAAGCGGTGTATGTGGTAAGGTGAAGGAGTAGGGTGTGAGAAAAGTCTCAGAAATGGGGCTTTTTCTTTTATAAGAGAATGTATGGTAATGAATCCGGGGATCCTTTACTTGGATTATTTTGATTATCAGAAAAATAGAAAGGAAATACTAAGTCAAGCAAATCGGAAATGGATTGTGATTGATAATGCGGATATGTCGTTAGATGACGATGCAAGAAAATACATTTCTCAAGATGATAAAAATCAATATCAGATTATCGGAAGAAATCCGAAGAATTTGGTTGCAGCGAAAGAGAATCTCTTTGAGATGATAAGTGAAAAAGTAGGGGAACGGACAGAGTTTAGCATAAGACCGTATATATAAGGTTCTTCCGCAAACATCGTATTTTGCCATTTTCAAATATACAAACTCCAATGTTTATCGGCATTCCAGAATCTGGTTAAAATAAAAAACGTAAAATTGCGGAAGAACCCTACTTCGAATCCACTTTTACACGGCTGTCGGTATCACCGACATAGACGGATTAGAGGACAATAAAAGTACAGCCACCAGGAGCCACTTCAATGATACCGGCCTCTACGGTCTTGCCTGTCAGCTCAGGCAGTTCATCACTTTCACCAAGGATCAGTTCCCGTCCGTTAAGGAGCATAGTGCGGGAACGCATTTTACCGTTGCCGGTAAGGGCGTAAACATCAGCGGTCTTCGGTAATTCTACAGACGTTGTCTCGGTCCAGGAGTTGTTGATTACCAGATAAGCATAGCCTGGCTTGCCATCCTTGCGGGAATGAGCATAAACATGGGCGCCTTCCCGAATCGCTTCGCCGGAAGCATAGACGGTATTGCCCATGATCCGTTTCCATAGCAGAACGGCAAAATAGCTTGGGCGAGGTATGAAGGAGCCGTGCTTCAGCCAGCCGTAGTCAGAAGAAGCCAGGGTATTATGGAAGATGACACCGTCCGTGACGGTGGCAAACTCTGCGATTTCGTTCAGGGTACGAGGAACTTCTGCATAAGTAGATGCCCAGGTATGACCTCCCGCACCTGCACCTGCGGACTCGGTAACCCACATTTCTCCCCCTGGAACAGCATATCGATCCCTGTAAGCACTGAAGCAGCGCGCGCAACGCCCTGCCATACCAAGGAAGTCTTCAGACATACATTCCTCGTATGGTGAGAATGAATCCGGTGCCAAAGCTGCCATACGCTCGGAGACACCGTTATAGCAATGATAGCTGAACACATCCAGTTTCTCGGTGCAGCCGTCCAACAGTTCGCCGGTGGTACAGTAAGGCAGTGCATCCGCAATCCCTGCGCCTCCTTCTTTCCCGTCGTAAGGATTGCCGTCAGGATCATGGGTCATTGCCCTTGGATCGGTATCACTGGGACCTACGATGGTGCATTCAGGATAATTCTCGCGGACCCACTTGTGGAAAATATCCTGGTCACGGCGGAAATCCTCTGGGGTATAATCCTTGGGGAAACCGGTGCTGGTCAGCAGATTGGGTTCGTTGACAAATTCGACAGCTTCAATCGGGCAGCCCATTTCGCGGCTTAAGTCAAAGATCAGCTTGGCCTGAGTGGGATGCCAGGGTTCATCATGTCTGTGCAGACCATCACAGTTGGCAACGGAAATCTTCAGTTTGCCGCCGACTGCCTTAACGAAGTTCAGCAGATTGATCCATTGCTCCTTGCGCAGATGGCTGCTGTAGCCTTCCGGCATTCCGGTACCGTCGAAATCGTAGTAGGTCCTGGTAGCCCATGTACCGGAAACGCGAATCCAGCATTCGCCCAGTTCCTTAGCCAGCTTTATGAGCCTTGGATTTGTTGTGTCGATAGGATCATACCATTGATGCATAGAAGCCAGACCGGTTCCCTTGGAAAAATCCGGAGGAGGAACCTGCTCTGTACCGTCAATCTGTGCTTCCGTATAGGCGGTCCAGAAGGTGCCGCCGGTGACCTCTGTCATTTCCACATTGTAGGAAACCAGGCGGGGATTTATATTACGGATCACCGGCAGCCCGCTTTCTTTCAGTTTCACATTCTGTGCCATTATAAAACCTCCATATTCTCTTAATGCTCAAAATATAATGAAAAGGCAGAGAACCCCCCTGCCTGCCATTGAAGAGAAAAGAAATCACCGATCTATCTGTGGTAACTCTTTTCTTATGGTTATTATACTTTTCGGTAAAAAAGAATACAATGCGCACAATTGGCACATGTGTGCTGCTTTTGTGAAAATTCAACCCGCCTGTTTTGTGCAATATAGTAAAATTTATTTATTTGCCAGAATCGGGATGGACAACATTCTGTGGGCAATGTTTGCCATTTGTTCCGGAGTTTTTTGGAACCCGTCTTCATACCATGCGACAACCAAAGCAGAAAGTCCGGTGACCACAAACAAATTTACTTCCCTGCTGATGTCCATGTTGAGATCAGAAGCCGCCAGGGATTTTCTCAGCATATCTTCATCTACATACCGGAGTGTATATTCTGCAATCTTATTGTTTAGCCCGCTGTTTGAAAGTGCCTGTAACAGTGGTTTTTGATTCAGCCAGAATGTGAAATCCCGTTCAAGTTTACGGACATTCAGTACCGAGTCGGAGCTTGCAAATTTTTGAAAGGTATGGTTCATAAGAGAATCAAGAACATCGTCCATGTTCCGGAAATATCGATAGAAAGAACGGCGCGGCAGATTCAGGTGGCGGCAGAGTTCAGCCACAGTGATTTCTTCATATTTGGTTTGCTGCATCAGCTCTATAAGGCCATTTTCAATCAAGAGCTGCCTGGATACCGTTTTTTCGCTAATACAAATTTTTGCCATGAAATTATGAATTCCTCTTGTTTTTTCATTCTTTGCGAAAGTCTCTGCTGACTTGTTAAAAATAATTCTTCTGCTATGGATCTTTGAAAGTTCTCTTTCGCTTTATAATCTACATTATGATTCTTTCTTATGTCAAGACGCATAGAGTCGTCTGTCCTGGCATATCTTGTAAAAACAGCGTCCCCGGAGGCTTATCCTTGAAAGACTATATTGAAGAGCGGGCAGTGGAGGTTGCGAATTACATTATTGAAACAAAGGCGACAGTGAGGCAGACGGCGAAAAAATTTGGAGTCAGCAAGAGTACGGTACATAAAGATATTACAGAACGATTAGAGCAGATCAATCCCGGCATGGCACAGGAGACGCGAAAGGTACTGGACATCAATAAATCCGAACGGCACATTCGCGGCGGACTTGCCACCAGGGAAAAATATCTGCATCATGTATGAGCGGGAAGAAACATATTTTGCAGCTGTCTCCGGTCAATGATTGGAAATGCCGCTTGTGCCGGGGACAAGAAAGCGTTAGAATAAGTTGTGAAAAATGTTCGAAATTTTCAGTGCAGAAGGAGAAAGGGATGTTTGAAGTAATTGATATGCACTGCGATACCATTCCCGGTTTGCAGTGGGAGATGAGAAAAGGAGAACCAAAAGAACTCGGGAAAAATACAATGCAGATTGATCTGGAGAAACTAAAAAACGGAGGTTATCTCTGCCAGTGTTTCTCGCTGTTTACTCATCTTGGAAGTTTAAAGAAAACAGGTGAGACTCCTTATGAATACGTGAAAGGGCTTGCTCGTTTCTGGCAGGAGGAAATCGGTCGTTATCCGGATCAGATCCGCCAGGTGCGCAGCTATGAAGATCTTATGAAAACAAAGGCGGACGGGAAAATCGGCGCGCTGATGAGTGTGGAGGAAGGCGGCGTTTATGAGGGCAGTCTGGAAAATCTGAGAGCACTTTACGAGATGGGCGTCCGGATGTCTACCATCACATGGAATTATCCAAATGAGCTGGGATATCCGAATCCGGAGCAGATTCCGGGAGAGCCGTATCGGTATGATACCAGGCAGGGACTTACGGAAACCGGAATCACATTTGTGGAGGAGATGGAACGTCTGGGAATCCTGATTGACATTTCGCACCTCAATGATGCCGGAATCCGGGATGTCTTTGCTCATACAACGGGACCGGTACTTGCCAGCCATTCCAATGCCAGAGGCGTCTGCGGACATGCGAGAAATCTTTCGGACGAGATGATTCGTGCCCTTGCAGAGCGGGGAGGCGTCACAGGGATTAACTTCTGCCCGGGATTCCTGAGAGATCAGGCAGAAAAAAGCG
>JAQYOA010000212.1 GCA_028727605.1 Lachnospiraceae bacterium | reverse complement strand
TGGGGCATATCCGGGCAGATGGCTTTTGGATGAGGATGGAAGTGTTTCCTACGGATCGGTGAGCGGAAACGTGCGCGATGCACTGCTGCATCTGTCAGAAATGTATCAGAAAGGTGTTCTGGATCCGGATTTTCTGATCCGGACATCGGATGATATTGCAGATCTGATCGTGAATGGCAGCTGCGGAATCTTTTTCGGTCCCTGGTGGGCACCGAACAATCCGCTGTGGCAGTGTCATGAAGCAAACTGGCAGCCTTTTCTGATTGCCACCGGGGAGGACGGAAGCGTCAGCTACTGTCATCAGAAAATGACGGGGAACTACGTGGTCGTGCGAAAGGATTATGAGCACCCGGAGGTGGTGATGAAAATTCTTTCGGTTATGTTTGATTATATGAGATATACCTATGAGGATCCCGACGGGGAATTCGCGCGGTATTACCGGGAGAACGTGGATCCGACTGCCCGTCCGCTGGCAATCAATGTGGATTATAATCAGGCGCTGGAGATTTGCTATGAAAACCTGTCCGATGCGCTGTCCGGGGAAAAGTCCTGGGAGGAACTGGAGCTTCTGGAGCGTTCTTACTATCAGGTGTGCAGAAAATACCTGGAGGATCCGGAAAATGCCGATGCCGAGAGCTGGAGCGGATACCAATCCCGTATCACGGCCTGTGCCCTTCTGCAAAATGCAAACCTGTCGCAGGTTTCCGTTTTTTATCCCATGATGACAGGTGACATGGAGGAATACTGGTATGATCTGGAAGAACTGGAGAAGGAAACTTTTCTGAAAATCATCCGGGGTGAGGAAGACATTGCCGCATTTGATGAGTTCGTGAAAAAATGGTATAAGGACGGAGGAAGAGAAATTTTAAGAGAAGTACAGAAACAGACAAAACAGCAATGAGAAATGGAAGATTACAGTTCGTAGAAACTCAACACGGATCATAGATTCTTGATATTTTAACGAATCTTTTTCACTGCTATAATAAATGTCAGATAGAAGAGAGATACTTACAGGCTTCTTGTAAGGGAAAAATAAGGAGGATTTTATTCATGAAAAGAAAAGTTGTTTCTCTTGTGCTGACAGCAGCTATGGCAGTTGGAATGCTTGCCGCATGCGGCAGCAGTGACAGCACATCCGGTACTTCCACAGGAGCTGCATCTTCTGCAAGCTCTGCTTCCGAAGCAGGCGATGCATCTTCTGCATCTTCCGCAGGTGATGCTTCTGCAGCGACAGAGGAAGAGGCGATTTCCACAACTCTGACCGTATGGGCACCGTCAGAGGATCAGTCCGCTGACAGCGGACAGTGGCTGCAGACCATGTGTGAGCAGTTCAACGCAGCTCATCCGAACTGGGATCTGAAATTTGAGTACGGCGTTTGTGCTGAGGGTGATGCAAAATCAACAGTAACACAGGATGTGGAAGGCGCAGCCGATGTTTACATGTTTGCAAACGACAACCTGACTGCACTGATCTCCGCAAACGGTATCGCAAAACTGGGCGGCCAGGCTGCAGAGAACGTAAAGAATACCAACTCTCAGGCAATCGTTGATTCCGTATCCGTTGACGGATATATCTACGGTGTTCCGTTTACAACCAACACCTGGTTTATGTTCTACGATAAGTCCGTTTTCTCCGAGGACGATATCAAGAATCTGGATACCATGCTGAGCAAAGGAAAAGTATCCTTCCCGATCACCAACTCCTGGTACATTGCTTCCTTCTATGTGGCAAACGGATGTACTCTGTTTGGAGAGGATGGAACGGATGAGGCAGCAGGCATTGATTTCTCCGGTGAGAAGGCTGTACAGGTAACCGATTATCTGGTAGATCTGGTTGCAAATCCGAACTTTATCTCTGATGCAGACGGATCCGGTATGTCCGGTCTGCGTGACGGTTCTGTAAACGCAATCTTCTCCGGCTCCTGGGATGCAAACAGTGCAGCAGAAGCTCTTGGTGAGAATTACGGTGTGGCACAGCTTCCCTGCATTACGATTAACGGAGAAGAGAAACAGCTGAAATCCTTCGCAGGCTCCAAGGCAATCGGCGTAAATCCGAACTGCGAATATCCGCAGGTTGCTGTTGCTCTGGCAAGCTACCTGGGAAGCGCGGAAGCTCAGAAAGCTCATTATGAGATGAGAAGCGTGATTCCGTGCAACACAGAACTGCTTGCAGAGGCAGACATTGCAGCAGATGCACTGGTAGCAGCACAGAACAACACCTTCGACAATACTTCCATCATTCAGCCGTTTGTACAGGCAATGGATAACTACTGGACTCCGGCTGAGAACTTTGGTAAATCTCTGGTAAGCAAAGAGGTTACTCATGAGAATGCAGCAGAGAAAACAGAGCAGCTGAACGCAAGCATGAACAGCTCTGTAGTAGAGTAATTGAGACAGAACAAAAAGTGAAAATAAGGTAACTACGTGAGACTGCAGGCATTGTCAGAAAAATTTTATTCGGCAATGCCTGTTGTTCGGAAAGGAAAAAAGCATGGCTATCTTTCAAAAGCGTGTCAAAGAATTTGATACACCGTATGCAGTCGGCGCAGCGATCAAAAACGGAAATGCTGTGACGAAACTTTCCATGCTGATCATGGGCTTTGGAAGCATTGCTCATAAGCAGGTGGTAAAAGGTTTGCTCTATCTTGCGGTGGAAATCGGCTATCTCTGGTTTATGATCCGGAATGGAATCAACTGTCTCTCTCATCTGATCACTCTCGGCGGACAGGAGAGTGTCGAAGTGTGGAATGAAGCCAAGGGAGTTTATGAATACTCCGGCGGAGATATGTCGATTCTGTTTCTGCTCTATGGCGTGGCAACCGTCTTTCTGACGATCGGATTTTTTGTTGTATGGCGGGCAAACATGAAGAGTGCCTATGAAGTGGAATGTCTGGCAAAGGAAGGAAAGCATATCAGAACTCTGAGAGAAGATCTTTCGGAGCTGATGAACCGGAAACTGCACTGGACTCTTCTTACCCCTCCTCTGGCAGGAATTCTGGTGTTCACCATTCTTCCTCTGGTTTTCATGATCTGTATGGCATTCACCAGCTACAGCAAAGTGAATGACAGACTGACCATTTTCAACTGGGTCGGACTGAAAAACTTCGCAACGGTACTTGGCATGGGCAACTCCATCGGCAAGACCTTCTGGTCCGTACTGGCATGGACCCTTGTCTGGGCTGTATTTGCAACATTTCTGAACTATCTTCTGGGAATGATTCTGGCAATCGTGATTAACCGGAAGACCACAAGATTCAAAAGCTTCTGGAGATTCTGCTTTATGCTTTCTGCAGCGATTCCCCAGTTCGTATCCCTGCTTTTGATGCGTACGCTGTTAAAGGACAACGGTCTGATCAACGTCATGCTGATGAATGCAGGCATTATCAGCAGTCCGCTGCCTTTCCTCACCGATGCTACCTGGGCGAGGGTGACGGTTATCGTGATCAACCTGTGGGTTGGTATTCCCTTTACCATGCTTCAGGTAACCGGTATTCTGCAGAATATTCCTGCAGAGCTGTATGAGGCAGCCCGTGTGGACGGCGCAGGCCCTGTGACGATTTTCTTTAAAATCACACTGCCCTACATGCTGTTTGTGACGACTCCTTACCTGATTACCACATTTACCGGAAACATCAACAACTTCAATGTGATCTTCCTCCTCACCGGAGGAGCTCCGACACCGGTCGGTTCCACCGCAGGAAAGACAGACCTTCTGGTTACCTGGCTGTACAAGCTGACCGTAGACCAGCAGTACTTTAACGTTGGAGCCGTTGTTGGTATTCTGACCTTTGTAATTCTGGCAATTGTATCTCTGCTGACCTACCGGAATACCGGTTCCTATAAGAACGAGGAGGGATTCCAATAATGAACGAAAAACAGAAAAAGACGCGTTCCATGAAAACGCGCGGCATGATTGCGGATACCATTGTCCATATCGTTCTTGCGGTACTGGCATTTATCTGGGTGATTCCGGTTGCCTGGATTGTACTCCTTAGCTTCAGTACCCAGAAAGGTTCCTATGTCACCAGCTTTTTCCCGAAAGGATATACGCTGAACAATTATATCCGTCTGTTTACGGACCGGAATATCCTGGATTTCCCGCAGATGTTCACGAATACGTTTATCATCGCATGCTGCTGCTGTGTGATTTCCACCTTCTTTGTACTTTCCATGGCTTACTGTATGTCCAGAATGCGCTTTAAGATGAGAAAGCCCTATATGAACATTGCGATGATTCTGAACCTGTTCCCGGGCTTTATGTCCATGATCGCGATTTACTACATTCTGAAGGTGTTCAATCTGACAGACGGATCCATGATCCGTGTGGCACTGATCCTGGTCTATTCCGGAGGAGCCGGCATCAATTTCTACATTGCAAAGGGCTTCTTTGATACGGTGCCGAAGGCGCTGGATGAGGCTGCCTACCTGGACGGCGCAACCAGATTCCAGGTGTTCACAAAAGTAACCATACCGCTTAGTAAACCAATCATCGTCTATACAGTCCTGAATTCTTTCCTTGCACCGTGGCTTGACTTTATTTTTGCAAAAGTAATCTGCCGTGCAAATGCAAAGTATTATACCGTTTCCGTAGGACTCTGGAAGATGCTGGAAAAAGAGTACATTGACAGCTGGTATACCTGCTTTGCGGCCGGTGCCGTATGCATTTCCATTCCGATTGCCATTCTGTTTGTTATCATGCAGAGGTACTATACGGATGGGCTTTCAGGAGCTGTCAAAGGCTAAATTCTGATTATTATGCAGGAGCAGTCAGTGAAAGCTGGCTGCTCTTCTTTTATGAGAAAAGGGACAAACGGAGGTTTCGGATGAAAATTGTATTGAATCGGCTGGAATGGCAGAATTTTCGCAGAGGGGAAGAAAAATGCTTTCTTCTGACAAACGGCCTTGGAGGATTTTCTTCTCTCACTGTAATGGGAAACACAGCGCGGGGGGATCAGGCGCTTTTTATGGCCGCGGTAAAAGCACCGAATGTCAGATACCATCTGCTGACAAATCTGTGGGAAGAACTGGAGATGGACGGGGAAACGGTAAAACTGTATTCTCAGGAATTTGTGAACCGAACGAAAAATGTGGAAGGCTTCCGGTATCTGGAAGGCTTTGAGATGGAAACTTTGCCTGTCTGGTTTTATCGGGTGAGAGGAATTGAAATCGAGAAGACCATTGGCATGGTGCAGGGGGAAAATACGGTCATTGTGCGCTATGCGGTCAGAGGGGACGGGAAAAAGGGACGGATCCTTCATGTGGCGCCTCTTTTGAAATTTGCCCCGAAGGGAAAGGACGCAGTCGGAAATCTTGCCTTTTCTGTGGATGAGAGATGCATTGCGGGAGGCGGCATCATGCTGTATTATAAAAGCAACGGCATCACCAGAAAGACAGAAAGCGAGTTCCTTCCGGATCTGTATTTCGAACAGGATGCAAGAGACGGCAGAGAGGCAGTGGGAGGCGCTGTGCGGAAT
>JAQYOA010000211.1 GCA_028727605.1 Lachnospiraceae bacterium | reverse complement strand
CAGACTTCCCGCAGAAAAGGAGATTATCTGTATCTGTTTACGAATTATTTCGTATACACCGATGACAGTGAGACGGGAGTTCGTCTTCCGAAATCCGGAAATCAGACGGCAGAAGCATCGGACGTTTATCTGCCGCAGATGCTTCAGAGTGAACAATGTCTTATCATTGCAGCCATCGATCTTAGGAATATGGAAGCGGTGACGGATCTGAAACTGGTTTTCACCTATGGAGATGATCCGTATGTCAGCAATTCCCGCATTTACCTGAAAAAAGAGGAATATGGAAGCGTTGGCACCACGACACTGATTCAGTTTTGTTTTGAAAACGGGAAAATCACTCCCGGGGGTGCAGCATCTGTAATTGGAACGATACGAGATACTTTTGCGATCAATGAGTATGAGAATACGCTTCGCGTTCTGACAACGGCCTGGATCAATGAAGAGCAGGAAAACTTTATTACGGTGCTGGATGTCAATACCATGGGACTTTTGGGCAAAGCAGAGGGAATTGCAAAAGGGGAAGAGATTTATTCCGCGCGTTTTCTGGGAACCATGGGATATTTTGTGACCTACCGGAATATGGATCCGCTGTTTGCAGTGGATTTTTCGGATCCGGCAAATCCGCAGATTATCAGTGAACTGAAAATCACCGGATTTTCCGAATATCTGCATTTCTGGGGCGAAGACAAACTGATCGGCATCGGTTATGAAACGGATCCGGAGGATGGAACACAAACCGGAGTGAAACTTTCCATGTTCGACATCTCCGACCCGTACCATATCACGGAGGCAGACAAAATCGTTTTGACAAACTGTGTCTATACCAGTGCGGCCACAAATTACAAAGGAGTTCTGATCGATGAGAAGAAAGATCTGATTGCGTTTGCGGTGACGGATAACTGGCGTGAGGAAAATCTGAATCTGATGGTTTACTCTTACAGGGAAAACAAAGCTTTCCGGCAGCTTCTGGCGGAAACAGTGGGAAGCGGCACCGGAGACAATCTTCGCAGCTTCTATGCAAATGATGTTCTGTATGTGATCGGACAGACGGAAATTTACGCCTACGATATGACAGAGGGGTATTCTTTTCTCGGTAAAGTAGCGTATTGAGACAAAAGCAGAAGAATTCCTGGAATTATTAACTAACATATTTGATAAATTGCGCTGCAAAGGCACCCGGCAACGGCTGTTTTTGCAGCGTAAACTCTTTTTAGGGCTTTTCGAACCAGGAAAAAGGTGTTAAAATAGTAGCCACAATGAGTATAAAACTTAAAGATTCAGGGAGAAAAAATATGGAACTTATCACAGTCAGAGAGATTTACAAACACCGGGAAGAATATCTGGACAAAGAAGTGACGGTGGGCGGCTGGGTTCGCAGTGTCCGCGATTCCAAAAGTTTTGGTTTTATCGTTCTTCATGACGGTACTTATTTTGAGACACTTCAGATCGTATACCACGACACCATGGACAATTTTGAGGAGATTTCCAAATTGAATGTGGGTGCCGCGATTCTTGTAAAGGGTACGCTGGTGGCTACGCCGCAGGCAAAACAGCCTTTTGAGATTCAGGCCAGCGAAGTGACGGTAGAAGGTGCTTCCGCACCGGATTATCCGCTGCAGAAAAAACGTCACTCCATGGAATATCTGCGCACGATTTCCCATCTGCGTCCGAGAACCAATACGTTCCAGGCGGTATTCCGTGTGCGTTCTCTGTGCGCTTATGCAATTCATCAGTTTTTCCAGGAGCGCGGATTTGTCTATGTGAACACACCGCTGATTACCGGAAGTGACTGTGAGGGTGCAGGAGAGATGTTCCAGGTAACAACAATGGATCTGGATAACATTCCAAAGACAGAAGATGGCGCGGTTGATTTTTCTCAGGATTTCTTTGGAAAGAAAACCAGCCTGACAGTCAGCGGTCAGCTGAACGGTGAGACGTTTGCCCAGGCATTCCGCAATATTTATACTTTTGGTCCGACCTTCCGTGCAGAGAATTCCAATACGACCCGTCATGCGGCAGAGTTCTGGATGATTGAGCCGGAGATGGCATTTGCTGATTTGTCCGATGATATGGAACTGGCAGAGGCCATGCTCAAATATGTGATCCGTTATGTAATGGAACAGGCACCGGAAGAGATGCAGTTCTTTAACTCGTTTGTGGATAAGGGGCTGATTGAACGTTTGAATCACGTGGTGAATTCCGAGTTCGGACATGTCACCTATACAGAGGCAATTGAACTTCTGGAAAAGAATAACGATAAATTCGATTACAAGGTTTCCTGGGGCTGTGATCTTCAGACAGAGCATGAGCGTTACCTGACCGAACAGATCTTTAAGCGTCCGGTATTTGTCACAGATTATCCGAAGGAAATCAAGGCATTTTACATGAAGATGAACGAGGATAATAAAACGGTAGCGGCAATGGACTGTCTGGTACCCGGAATCGGTGAAATTATCGGAGGAAGCCAGCGTGAGGATGATTACGAGAAACTGCGTCTTCGCATGAAAGAACTCGGACTGGATGAGAAGGATTATGGTTTCTATCTGGATCTGCGCAAATATGGTTCCACCCGTCATGCCGGTTTTGGACTGGGATTTGAGCGCTGCGTGATGTATCTGACCGGTATGGGCAATATCCGCGATGTCATCCCGTTCCCGAGAACGGTTAATAACTGCGAACTGTAAAATCCGCAGAATCAAAAAGGGATATAGAAATGAAAGAATACCGGATACGGACATGAGGATGGACGCAGCCGGTATTCTTTCCATTTGGCGAAAGGAGGGAGAAGCTGTATGCGCTTTATTCATATTGCAGACGTACATCTGGGGATGGAACCGGATCCGGGATTTCCCTGGAGCAAGCAGAGAGGGGAGGAAATCTGGGAAAGCTTTCGCAGAATCATTTCTCTGGTACAGGAGGAAAAACCGGAATTTCTGCTGATTGCCGGGGATCTTTTTCATCGGCAGCCGCTGCTTCGGGAATTGAAGGAAGTGAATTACCTCTTTTCCACGATACCGGATACCACTGTGGTTCTGATGGCGGGAAATCATGACTATATCCGGAAAGACAGTTTTTACCGGGAGTTTTCCTTCGGGAAAAATGTAGTGGGACTTTTTCGGGAAGAGATGACCCGCATCGATATTCCGTCAAAGAAGACGGCGGTTTACGGATGCAGCTATTATGACAGGGAAATTCCGGAAGATCTCCTTTTGGACGTCCGGCCCGAGGGAACGATGCGGTATCACATTCTGCTGGCGCACGGAGGAGATGCCAGCCATATTCCCTGGTCAAAAGACCACCTGGCAGCCAAAGGTTTTGATTATATTGCCTGTGGTCATATTCATAAGCCGGAAATTCTGATTCCGGGGAAAATGGCTTATGCAGGGGCGCTGGAGCCTACCGATCAGACACAGCCGGGCCCGCACGGGTACTTAAGAGGAAGTATTGATGAGCGGGGAACAACTGTGGAATTTGTGCCCTTTGCCAGGTATGAATATGTACCGTTAACCCTAAAGGTCACAGAGGAGACGACGCAGTATTCTCTGGAGCAGCAGCTTTCCCGGGAGCTTTTGCGTCTTGGAAGTGAGAAGATCTGTATTGTGACCTTGAGCGGCAGAAGGCAGGCATCTCTGAGGTTTCGAAAAAAACGCCTGATGGATCTTGGCAATGTGATCGAGGTATATGATAAAACCCGTCCGGCTTATGATCTGGAGCTCCTGAAGAGAACCTACAGCAAAAGCCTGATCGGTGCCTACATTGAGCGGCTGGAGAACAGCGGGGATAAAACACAGCAGAAGGCGCTTGACTATGGTCTGGAAGCGCTTCTGGAGGCGAGAAAAGGCGGTAATTAGTACAACGTTTGACGATGGAGAGAGATGCATGAAAATCAAGAAACTGGAAATCCGAAATTTTGGAAAACTTCATAAAAAAACGCTGGAATTCTCTGAGGGAATCAATCTGATTGTGGGCGAAAATGAGAGCGGAAAATCGACCGTGCATACCTTTATCCGCAGTATGCTTTTCGGTCTTACAAGAGGACGCGGCCGCGCTGCAAAAAATGACAGTTACAGTCGGTATGAACCCTGGGAAAATCCGGCTTATTATGCCGGGAATATGATTTTCGAAAGCGGGGGAAAAACCTTCTCACTTACCAGAAATTTTTACCGCAGTGATCCGAAAGCACAACTGATCTGTCTGGAAGATGGAGAAGTGCTTTCCGTGGAGGACGGCGATCTTTCCATGCTGCTTGGAGGCATCAGCGAGACGGTATATGACAATACTGCGTCCATCGGGCAGCTGAAAGCGAGAACGGAGGAAGGCCTTGCCGCAGAGCTGTCAAATTATATGGCGAATTATCAGGGCAGCAGCGATGGGGAACTGGATTTGTCAGCGGCGCTGGAACATCTGAATCGGAAGAAGAAGGAACTGGAGCAGCAGAAAAAAGAGATTCTGGAGGGACAGGAGCAAAAGAAGCAGGAATTGTCCAACCGTCTGCATTTCATGGAAGAGGAATATGAAAAATCGAGGGAAAGCCTGACCCGGGCAAAAGAGAAGATGAAGCGGGAAATCTATGGTGAGGAAATACCGCGGGATCGGGTGAAGAAAGCCCGCAAAGTCTCTTTTCGGAGAAAAAAATGGATTTATGCCTGTGTGGGAATTGCGGTGCTCCTTTTGATTCTCTGTGTGATGCAGTTTTTTAAGATTGCATCGATCTGGACAAGAATCGGTCTTGGAGCCGCCGTTGCCGCGCTTCTGTATCTGGCGGTGCGGATGCTGCGCCATCATCGGGAGGAAGTGGAACCGGTTGTGATTGATCCCAGGGAACAGAGGATCCGCAAGCTTCAGTGGAATGCAGAATACCTGGAAGAAGAGCTGCGTCAGAAAAAAACGGAGTTATCGAATCTGCAGAATGAGTATGAAGAATTCTGCATGTCGCTGGCAGGTCAGGATCCCTGCGAAGAGGAGCTTTGTGCGGTGAATCTGGCGGCACAGACAATTCGGGAACTCTCGTCGGAAATGCAGAACCGCATCGGAGGGAAGCTGCAAAATCAGATGTCCTCTGTTTTTGCGGCGCTGACAGAGGGAAAATACACAAAAGTGACTGTGGACGAAAAGCTGCAGATGAGGCTCTGCACACAGGAACAATCGATTCCTCTGGAAAAGGTGAGCCGGGGAGCCATCGAGCAGGCCTATTTTGCGCTGCGCATGGGCGCGATGAATGTACTCTGCGGTGAGGAAGAGATCCCGGTGATTCTGGATGAAGCATTTGTCATGTATGACAAAAAGCGGATGAAGCAGGCTCTTGCATGGCTGCATGAGAACCGCAGCCAGATACTGGTCTTTACGTGCCAGGAGCGGGAAGAGCAGGCCTGTAAAGAACTTGGAATTCCTTACAGGAAAATAGAATTATGATTATTTACGGGAGATAAGGAGTATGAGTATGCTTACAATCGGATGTCATCTGTCATCGTCAAAAGGGTATCTGCACATGGGAAAAGAGGCAGTTTCCATTGGCGCAAACACCTTTCAGTTTTTTACCAGAAATCCAAGAGGGAGCAAGGCAAAGCCCATCGACGAAACAGATGTGGCGGCGTTTTTGGAATTTTGCCGGGAGGCGGGGATTGAAAAAATCCTGGCTCATGCTCCTTATACGCTGAATCCGTGTTCAAAAGATGCACATACCAGGGAATTTGCCAAAATAACAATGGAAGATGATCTGAAAAGAATGGAATATACACCGGGTAATTGCTACAATTTTCATCCCGGCAGCCATACCGGCCAGGGAGCGGAAGAGGGAATCCGCCAGATTGCCGGCATGTTAAATGAGATACTGCGCCCGGAGCAGACGACGACGGTGCTGCTTGAGACAATGGCGGGGAAAGGAACGGAAATCGGCCGCTCTTTTGAAGAACTCGCAGCAATTCTGGAACAGGTGGAATTGAAAGACCATATGGGAGTCTGCCTGGATACCTGTCATGTTTACGATGCAGGTTATGATATTGTGAGGGATCTGGACGGGGTGTTGAGAGAATTTGACCGCACTGTGGGACTCTCGAACCTGAAAGCAATTCATATCAATGACAGCAAGAACCCTTTTGCAAGCCATAAGGATCGCCATGAAAAGATCGGTGAGGGATCTTTGGGGCTGGAAACCTTTGTCAACCTGATTCGTCATCCGCTGCTGGCAGGCCTTCCGTTTTATCTGGAAACGCCGAATGAGCTGGAAGGATACGCAGGAGAAATCGCCATGCTGAAAGAGAGGACCAGGTAAAGATGCAGGAGAAGAAAACAGAAAATTCAGGAGAAAAGAAAGCAGTAAAATGTCCCTATGAGAAAAAATGCGGAGGCTGCAGTTATCTTGGGATGTCCTACGGGGAGCAGCTGAAGAAGAAGGAAGGATTTCTGAAAAAGACGCTGAAAGGGATTGTTCCCGTAAAGGGAATGATCGGAATGGAAAATCCTTATCATTACCGGAACAAAGTGAATTCCGCGTTTGCACGAAAGAAGGACGGAACGATCATTTCCGGTATTTATGAACAGGGAACGCATAAAGTTGTTCCGGTGGATCAGTGCCTTTTGGAGGATCTCCGTGCCGATGCCATTATCCGGGATATCCGGAATCTGCTTAAGAGTTTTAAAATTACGATTTATAATGAAGACAGCGGATACGGTCTTTTGCGCCATGTGATGGTACGCACCGGATTTACTTCGGGAGAGGTTCTGGTGGTGCTTGTCTGCGCATCACCGATTTTTCCCTCAAAGAATAATTTTGTGAAGGCACTGCGAAAGCTTCATCCCGAGATCACGACGATTGTCCTCAACGTGAACGAACGGAACACCAGTATGGTACTGGGAAAGCGGGATATCGTTCTGTTCGGACGCGGTTACATTGAGGATGAGCTGTGCGGATGTACCTTTCGTATTTCTCCCCAGTCTTTTTATCAGGTCAATCCCGTTCAGACGAAACTGCTCTATGAAAAAGCGATTTCCCTTGCCGGTCTTACCGGGAAAGAGCGGATTTTGGATGCCTACTGCGGAATCGGCACAATCGGCCTGATTGCTTCCAAAGAGGCGCGGGAGGTAATCAGCGTGGAGTTAAACCCGGATGCTGTTCGGGATGCCATTGCAAATGCCAAAAGAAACCGGATTCAGAATGTCCGGTTTTATCAGGGAGATGCAGGAGAATTCATGGTGAAGCTGGCGGATGAGGGCGAGAAAGTGGATGTGGTATTTATGGATCCTCCGAGAGCGGGAAGTGATGAGGCCTTTTTGTCCTCGGTGGTTCGACTGAAGCCCCAAAAGGTTGTATATGTCTCCTGCAATCCGGAGACGCTTGCCAGGGATCTGAAATATCTGCAAAAGCATGGATATGAGGCAAAAGAAGCGTACGGATATGATATGTTTGCCTGGGCGGATCATGTGGAGACAGTCTGCCTTTTGAGCAGACGAAAATGATAGCCTGGAGGGAAATGAAAGCCAAACCAGTGAGAAGAAAGGAGAATCCAACATGAAGTTAACAATGAGCGGAATCAAAGAGCGTGGTGCATGGGAAAAGGCAGGAATTGAGCTTCCGGGATATGATGTAGAGGCGGTGTCCGAAAAAGCGAGAAAAGAGCCGGTATGGGTGCATTTTGGAATTGGAAACATTTTCCGTGTATTTATTGGTGGTATTGCGGATGGCCTTCTTGAGAAAGGGATCCTGGATCGGGGAATTACCTGCGTAGAGACATTTGATTATGATGTGGTAGACAAAATCTATGAACCATACGACAATTTGGGATTAAATGTAATTCTGCACGGAGACGGCACACGTGAATATAAAGTGCTGGGAGCTTTGGCAGAAGCGGTAAAAGCACAGTATTCTGATTCTGTGCAGTGGAACCGTTTGAAGGAAATTTTTATCAGTCCATCTTTACAGCTGGTTTCTTTTACGATTACAGAAAAAGGATATGCTTTACAGAAAGCGGATGGAACATGGTTTCCGTTTGTACAGGCAGATATCCAGAATGGCCCGGATAAAGCAACAGGAGCTATGGCTGTTTTGGTAGCAATGCTTTATGAGAGATATAAAGCGGGCAAATATCCACTGGCTTTCGTATCTATGGATAACTGTTCTCAGAATGGTGAGAGACTTCGTCAGTCCGTGCTGACGATGACAGAAGAGTGGAAAAAAGCGGGTTTTGTGGACGATGGTTTCGTAAGTTATGTAAGTGATGAAAAAATAGTTGCTTTTCCATGGACAATGATTGATAAGATTACACCACGTCCAAGTGAGCGGATTGCAGCAGATCTGGAGAATTTGGGTGTGGAGAATATGCAGCCGGTCATTACGGAGAAGAAAACTTATATTGCGCCTTTTGTCAATGCAGAAAAGCCTCAGTATCTGGTAATTGAAGATACTTTTCCAAATGGGCGTCCGGCCTTGGAAAAAGGGTTTGGTGTGTATTTGACCGACAGAAATACAGTCAATTTGTCTGAGCGTATGAAAGTGACGGTATGTCTGAACCCGGTACATTCTGCTACTGGCCCTCTTGGTGTGGTGCTTGGATATGATTTGTTTGCAAATATGCTGAATACAAATGCCGATATGATGAAAATGGCCCGTATGGTAGCTTATGATGAGGGACTTCCGGTAGTGCCGAATCCGGGAATTCTTTCACCGCAGGCATTTGTAGATGAGCTTTTTCAGGATCGTTTTCCAAATGAATATCTTGGGGATACAAATTTACGTCTGGCTGTGGATGTGTCTCAGATGGTTGGTATTCGATTTGGCGAGACGATAAAAGCGTACGTAGAAAAATATGGGGATGCTTCCAGACTTACAGCCATTCCGCTTGGAATTGCCGGATGGCTCCGGTATATGCTGGCTGTAGATGATGAAGGCAAGAGGTATGAACTTGCACCAGACCCGATGAATGACGAACTTCAGGAACAATTAAAAGACATTGTGGTAGGATATCCTGAAACTCTGAAAGATCAGTTGAAACCGATTCTTTCCAATGAGCGTTTGTTCTTCACAGACCTTTACGAAGATGGCGTTGGAGAAAAAATTGAGAATATGTTTCGCGAAATGATTGCAGGTCCTGGTGCAGTAAAAGCAACGATACATAAATACGTTCAGTAACAGAAACGATCTGTTCGGGAAATTTGTTAAGGGAGATAAGAAAGTATGAAGTATCTGATTATTGGAGCCGGAGGAACCGGCGGTGTTGTGGGTGCATTTATGACAAGAGCGGGAAAGGATGTGACTCTGATTGCACGGGGGGAGCATCTGAAAAGCATGCAGGAACACGGTTTGACCCTGGAGAGACTGTGGGATGGATCCCGGGAGACAATCCGGGTTAAGGCCTCGGATATGGAACATTATCAGGAAAAACCGGACGTTATTTTCGTCTGTGTGAAGGGTTACTCTCTGGAGGATACGATTCCTTTTATCCGCCGGGTGGCACATGCAGATACCATTGTAATTCCGATTCTGAACATTTACGGCACCGGCGGAAGAATGCAGAAAAAACTGCCGGAGCTGCTCGTTACAGACGGATGTATTTATGTCTCGGCAAACATTCTGGAACCGGGTGTCATTTTACAGCACGGTAAGATTCTCCGCATCGTATTTGGGGTCAGAGCTGTTGAGGAATATCGCCCGGAGCTGGAAAAAATCCGGGATGATCTGATCAGCAGCGGCATTGATGGGATTCTCTCGGAAAATATTCAGAGAGATGCTCTGGAGAAGTTTTCTTACGTTTCTCCCATCGGAGCTGCCGGGCTGTATTATGGGGCAAATGCCGGAGATTTTCAGAAAGAGGGAGAGCCAAGAGAAACCTTTAAGACCATGATTCGCGAGATTGCGGCTCTAGCGGAGGCGCTTGGCGTCCCGTTTGAAAAGGATATGGTGGAAGTAAATCTGAAGATTCTTGGCAATCTCCTGCCGGAGGCTACGACATCCATGCAGAGGGATGTCATGGAGGGAAAGCCATCGGAGGTAGATGGACTTGTCAGTGAGGTGGTACGTCTCGGACATCAGTATCAGGTTCCGGTGCCCACCTATGAAAAAGTGGAGGAAAAGATCCTCCACTTCATAAAGTAGGAAGAACGGAGACTTCCTCCTTTAACGGCAGTCCGCAATTACGGTAACTCCGATTCCTGCGGCATTTACCCCTACATGACAGGCAATGCTGCAGGAGAGCGGTGCGTAGTAAACCGGATAATCAGGGAATGCGTTCTGAACCAGTTCCAGCCAGTGTCCGGCCTCTTCTTCGGTTTCGAGTGTTCCGGCAGTGGCGACGCGCAGGCGGTTTTTGGGAATGTTGGCGAATCGGGTATTCAGATCGTCCCGAAGCGCTTCGATCATTTTCTTTTCACTTTGTTTTGTGCCTCTGACTTTTGCGAACAGATCCAGTTTTTCACCCTGAATGGTAAGAAGCGGTTTGATATTGAGAATACTGCCAAGGGCAGCGGCGGCGGGCGTAATGCGTCCGCCTTTTTTCAGCTGTTTGAGCGAATCTACACTGAGATAAATGCTCGCTTCGTAAGCAGTTTCTTCCAGATAGGATTTGATTTCGGCGGCAGTTTTTCCATTGTCTGCCAGCGCTTTGGCATCATAAACAGACTCCATCAATGTGACGGAAATCCGGTGATTGTCTGCGACATATACTTTTCCCGGATAGTCAAGGGCAAGCTGTGCTGCTATATGGCAGGAGCCGCTTAAGGCGCTGGACATGGGAATGTAAAGGAGCTCGTCGTACCCGTCATCAAATACACGGTCCCAAAGTGCCATGACATCTCCGGGGGAGGGCTGTGACGAGGAAAGATTCTGATCCGCCCGCAGTGCCTGATAAACCTGACTGTTGGTAATATTGACCCCTTCCAGATAGGAAGCTTCTTCGATCAGCAGAGGCATTGGAAGTACATAGATACCGGCCTTTTTTCCGGATTCTACGGTAATTCCGCTGTTGGTATCGGTTACAATCGCTGTTCTCATAGAATATTGGAAACCCCCTTATATTGACAAAGTTCGAAACTATGATAAAATCATGTGAAACAACTGTATCATATTGGGGGAAATTCAACAAGATGACAACCTGATACAAAACAGGCCGTTTTGTATCGGTTTGCAACATGTGCGGAGGAACTATGGACAAGCGGAAAGAAGCAAATCTTCGGGTGAAAAAGAATATCACGACAGCGCTGCTGAAACTGATGCATGAAAAAAGTTTTTCGGATATCACGATTTCCGAACTGATCGGGGAAGCAAAGGTAGCGAGAGTCTCTTTTTATCGAAATTACACTTCCAAGGAAGATGTTCTTCTGACCCTGATCGATGATGTACTGGAGCAGTTTCGCAGTACGATTGAGAACGGCGAGGATAATTATTATACATATGAGAATGTGCGCAGAAGCTTTCTCTATTTTCGGAAGTATGACCGTATTGTGCTGGATCTTCACCGGTTCGGCTACGGTTCAATTCTTCTTGAGAAGCTGAACCGGTTTCACGAGGAAGTTGCGGGAACGATGCCGACCCATTCCATCGAAAAGTATGAATTGTACATTTACATGGGAGCGTTGTATAATACCGCTATGATGTGGATTCAGGACGGCTGCAGAGAGGGATCGGATGAAATTGCGGAGTTGTTCTGTAAAGCATTCGGTATTCCGGTGACTCGTTGAGAGTACAAATGGAAGGGTAATAGGAAAAAGAGGAGTGGGAAAAATGGAAGAAAAGATGCAGATACGATTTGTGACCGAGGAAGACGCAGAAGAGCTTCTGGCAATTTATGCCCCGTATGTGGAGCAGACGGCGATCACTTTTGAATATGAAATTCCGTCAGAGGAAGAATTTGCGGAACGGATCGGAAAAGTGCAGGAGAGATATCCCTATCTGGCAGCAGAGCTGAATGGGGAAATTCTGGGGTACGCCTACGTCAGTCCGTTTAAAAACCGGGCAGCTTATGACTGGGCGGTGGAAACTTCGATTTATGTGAGAATGGACCGGAAACGACAGGGCGTCGGAAAACTGCTTTACCTG
>JAQYOA010000210.1 GCA_028727605.1 Lachnospiraceae bacterium | reverse complement strand
CAATGGTATCTTTTGCTTCCAGGATTTTTTCGTCCCCGTCCGTCAGCTCTGCCCTGGCATCAGCAAGTTCCTGTTCTCCATCCGCCACTTCTTTTTTCGCATCTTCCAGTTCGGTTTGTCCTTCTTCATACAGATCATCATACCGCCGCTGGCAGGCCTCGTCCGCAAGTGCCTCCACTTTGCTGCAGACCTGATCCACCGTCTCCTGGTATTCGCTTCCATAGCTGTCCATTTCTCTCGTACCTTTTGCCTGCACGTAGATTTCCGTATAGTAATCCGCAGTGAAAACTTCCGGCATCAGAAGTACAAAACTGTCAATTCCACCGTCTCCGATCGAGCCGGTTCCTCTGGATAGATCCATATAGTAGGGCAGTGTCGCCGTACCTGTGATGGTAAAGCTTTCCCTTGTAAGAGAATCCGACAGCGGATCCTCCGTACCGGACGTAAAAACAATCTCATCTCCGATTTCACATCCGGAATTTTCAAGAAACTTCACATCCACCAGACATTCTTTCTCATTTTCCGGCACTCGGCCTTCGAGAACCGTGGGAAGATTGATTTCCTCATCGAGGGCAATCAGTTTTACCACCTGTTCGGTTTCGTTTCTGTCATATAAAACTTCCAGCGTCTTTCCGCCGGAAACAGTCTCCACACCATCCACTTTTTTCAGGTCTTCCAGATCTTCCCCGGTAAGCCCCATGGTACTGATCACCCGCACATCCATCAGGTTCACTTCATCATAGTAGGTATCAGCGGAAAGTTCCATATCTCCACGGGTGGCACGAATTCCGGAAAAAAATGCCGCCCCGAGAAGTACAATGAAGAAGACGGAAATAAACCGTCCTTTATTTTTCGTGATTTCCCGTATAAAATCTTTTCGAAATGCTTTCACTGTTCCCACCTACCATTCTATATTCTCTACCGGAACAGGATGCTCATTGACCCGGGCATTAGCCACCTTTCCGCTTCGTATCTGGATCACACGGTCTGCCATGGGAGTCAGCGCTGAATTATGCGTAATGACAATTACCGTCATTCCTTTCTTTCGGCAGGTGTCCTGCAGCAGCTTCAGAATTGCTTTTCCTGTCACATAATCCAGTGCTCCCGTCGGTTCATCGCACAAAAGCAGCTTCGGATTCTTGGCAAGTGCCCTGGCAATCGCCACCCTCTGCTGTTCTCCTCCGGAAAGCTGTGCCGGAAAATTATTCATACGCTCTTTAAGTCCCACTTCCTCCAGCACCTGTCTTGCATCCAGCGGATTTTCACAGATCTGCAGTGCCAGTTCCACATTCTCAAGCGCTGTCAGATTCTGCATCAGATTATAAAACTGAAATACGAATCCGATATCTTCTCTCCGGTAGCGGATCAGTTTTTTTCCGCGATATCTGCTGATTTCTTCCCCGTCTACCAGAACCTGCCCGGAAGTCGCCGTATCCATACCTCCGAGAATATTCAATACGGTCGTCTTTCCGGCACCGCTCGGTCCCACAACAATCACAAATTCTCCCTTTTGAACCTCAAAGCTGATTCCGTCAGCAGCTTTGATCGTCACCTCTCCCATCTGATAAACTTTTGTTACGTCTTTTAATACTACATAACCCGCCATTCTGGTTCAGCCTCCCATATGTGATATCATCCGTTGTTATAATGTTAAGTTTATCACAGTGTTTTTCATTTCTCTATATTTTGACAGGAATTTATAAATGCTTTATACTTATGCTGTTGCTGTGGTAATTATGGGAGGATACTGTTATGAAACTGATTTTTATTCGACACGGAGAACCGGATTATTCCATCGATTCTCTGACCCCAAAAGGATGGCGGGAGGCCGAACTTCTGTCCCATCGGACTGCCCTGTGGAACGTTACGGATTTTTACTGTTCACCTCTTGGCCGCGCAAAAGATACGGCTTCCTTTACACTGAAAAATGCCGGAAGAGAAGCAATCATTCTCCCCTGGCTTAAGGAATTTGATGCACCTGTGGATGATCCCGAGACAGGGAAAAAAAGAATTCCCTGGGATCTGATGCCGGACTTTTTGAATGACCATCCGGATCTGTTCGACTTGCATCAATGGTATGAAGACCCCTTTATGATGACCGGAGATATGGAGAAAAACTATCACTTTGTCACCGACGGCATTGATAAGCTGCTGAAAACCTATGGCTATACCCGGGATGGTTACCGTTACCATGCGTCACCGGACGCCCAAAGGGATGCCGTTGTTGTCTGTTTCTGCCATCTGGGAGTGACCTGTGTCATTCTCTCCCACCTTCTGAATATGACCCCGGTACAGCTCTGGCACGGCTTTTTCCTGGCTCCCACTTCCGTGACTGTCGTGGGCTGTGAGGAGAGAAAACCGGGAGAAGTCTATTTCCGCTGTGAGACTTGCGGAGATGTGTCTCATCTTAGAAACGCCAAAGAGCCGATCTCCTATTACGGATCTTTCACCGAGCCTTTTCAGTATTAAAAAAAGCCCTGCACAGGAATTCCTTTGTTCCTGCGCAGGACTTTTCACATATTGAAATTTTTATTTTTCATATGCCTTTACAATTTCCGACATATACATGAAGTGATAATCTTTCTCCGGATACCACTTTTCAATTTCCTCTGTTCCAAGGAAGCACTCTTCCTTCATTTCCTGTACATACAGCTTTTTGCAGACCAGCACCAGAGATGCCTCTTCAAAGGCAGGCTGTCCGTCCACTTCCGTCAGATGCAGTCCTGCTTTCTCAATTTTATCCGGCTCATCCCGTCCGGATACACGTCCCACATATCCCATGGCTTTCTTCTGCTCACCGCCGAAAAAGGACAGGGTAAAGGTATCTCCCGCATCCACAAACTCTTTCGTATAACGCTGGGGACGGATATAACAGGTGGCAATCGTTTTCCCCCACATGATTCCGACACCTCCCCAGGAAGCTGTCATGGTGTTGACCTGATCTCCCTTTTTGGCGGTAATCAGCATCCACTCATCTCCAATCATGGAAAACGGATTTTTTGTCAGATCTTTTACGTTGATTTCCTTCATTTCTTTCTCCTTTATACATTCTGTCATTTTACGGCGGTTGTCTCTTTTTGTTTCTGTCGGATACTTCCTTTTAGTTTGCTGCAAAGAAATCTTCTTCCATCAGATTCTCCAGCAGTTCCGCGAACAGCGTATTTGCCCACGCAAACCACGGACGGGTAAACTGTTCCGGTGCGTTCGGATCAAAGGATTCGTGCATATAATTTGTTCCGCCATGAGTATTGGAGAGCATTTCCAGACAGTCCAGAATCTCCTGACGGTCAATCGAAGTCAGTGCCTGCATTACAATACCGATCGGCCAGATAAATCCTTCCGGTGTATGAGGACTTCCCACTCCTTTGGCCAGTTTTCCCTTGTAATAATAAGGGTTGTCCGAGGAAAGAATAAAGTTTCTTGTATTGCGGTACAGAGAATCCTTCGGACTGCAGTATCCAAGATACGGCATAGCCAGAAGACTGGGCGAATTGGCATCGTCCATCATCACATAATTGCCGAAGCCGTCTGTCTCGTAGGCATAAATTTTGCCGTATTTCGGGTGATCTACAATCGCGTAGTCTTCGATTCCATCCCGGATCTCCTCAGCCAGTGTTTCACACCGAAGTGCCAGTGCCTCGTCCTGATAACAGGTACGACAGATTTCTGCGGCATAGGAAAGAGCCACCACGGCCATCATATTGGACGGAATCAGATATCCGAAGCGGCAGGTATCATCCGAAGGACGGAAGCCTGACCAAGTCATTCCGGTTACATTGACCGGACGTCCAAGACCTCCCGCCGGAAGTGTATCTGATTTGATGCAGTGGCTTCTGCGGAAGAAATAATCCGACTTTTTGTGATCCTGCTCTGTTGTAAAGGTTTCCACAATCAACTCAATCATCTTGTGAAAGGTCTCTGTAAAGATTGCTTCACTCCCCACTGTTTTCCAGTACGTATAGCCCAGATACAGTGGTGCACACAGAGAATCTACCTCGTATTTTCTCTCCCATACATAATCGTTTTTCTTCGTCTCGTCTTCATAACCGCCGTTGGCGCCGTTCGGGCCCTCATTAAATGCATTGGCATAAGGATCCGCACAAACCATCTCCGCCTGCTTTGCGATCACACCCTCCAGGATCTTCTGCAGCTTTGGATCTTCCGGGGCAAAGCGCACATACGGTCTCACCTGTGCAGCAGAATCTCTCAGCCACATCGCCGGAATATCGCCGGTAATTACAAAATAGCTGCCATCCTCCAGCTGCTTTACCGTTGTCTCCATTGTGTTCAGAAAACACTGCTTTGCCAGCGGTGCAAGGGCCGGATAGTTTTCCCTGTAATAATCCTCCAGTTTTTGCGCCCGAGTTAATAAAATATCGGGAATGTTCATAAGTTGTACCTCCTCCGTATTCGAAATCGCTACCCAGATTATACCAGAGAAAGGAAGGATTGGCAACGGACACGACAGGAGTTCAGCTTTCCATTTTCCGATTCATGATCCTGCAGAAAAGAATCGCTGCCGCGGTGCTCACTGTGGTGGCCAGGATTCCGGGACCGACAATCGCCGCCGGATTCACACTTCCGTACTGACTGCGGTAAGCGATCACGTTGACCGGTATCAGCTGCAAAGAAGAGATATTCAGAATCAGGAACGTGCACATTTCCTTGCTCGCCCTTCCTCTGACCGCCTTTTCTTTGGATTTCTTATCCTTCTGCCGCTCCTCCTCCAGTCGTTCCAGCTCCTCCATGGCCATCAGTCCCGGCGGTGTCGCAGCAGCACCAAGTCCGAAGAAATTGGCAATGAGATTCACCGAGATCCGTTCCAGAGACGGATGCCCATTTGGAATATCGGGAAATAAAAAGCGAAGAAACGGACGGATCTTATCTGTGATCCCTTCCAGTATCCCCGCCTTTTTCGCAATCTCCATCAGCCCCGTCCACATCGATGTGACACCAAGAAGGCTGATCGCCAGCATGACCGCCTCCCGGGATGCGCTAATGGCACCTTCCGTCACTTCATTTAAATTTCCGGTACACGCACCGTACACAATCCCGATCAGAAGCATTCCGCCCCACAAATAATTCATTCCCCGCACATCCCGTGTTTTTGAATCTAGTACACTCTATTCCCGGGGGTTGGATTTTATTCGCCCTCATGCTCCAGCAGATAACGGTATACATCTCTTTTGGAGATCCCCCGGTCTTTTGCCACCAGCTTCATAGCTTCTTTTCTTTCGATTCCCCTGTCCTCGTATTGTTTCATGTGCTCCCAAATGGGAATCTCCTCGAAAGCTGCTCTGGATTCCTCTTCCAGCTCCCTGCGGCTGCGCCCCTCCAGCATCAGGACACATTCCCCTCTTGGCTCTTCCGTCTCATAACGGGCAATGGCCTCCGACAGTGTGGTCTGCCAGGCCGTCTCATGCTTCTTGGTCAGCTCCCGGCATAAAGTCATCCGCCGGTCTCCCAAAGAATCCAGCAATTCTTTCAATGTCTTTTTCAGCCGGTGAGGCGCCTCATAGAGAATGATCGTCCTTGTCTCATTCTTCAGCTCCTCCAGCACCTGCAGCCGCTCTTTTTTGTCAGATGGGAGAAAGGCTTCAAATGCAAACCGTCTGGTTGAAAGGCCGGACAAGGTCAATGCCGTCACACAGGCACAGGCCCCCGGCAGGCTGGTGACCTCCACTCCGGCTTCATAAGCCATCTTTACCAGTTCTTCGCCCGGGTCTGAGATTCCAGGTGTTCCCGCATCGGTAATGAGGGCAATATTCGTTCCGGTCAGCAGTTTTTCTACCAGCTCCCGGCCTTTTTCGTATTTGTTATACTCATGATAACTCGTCATGGGCGTATGAATCTCAAAGTGGTTCAGCAGTTTGATACTGTTTCTGGTATCCTCTGCCGCAATCAGATCCACTTCTTTTAAAATCCGGATCACACGGAAGGTCATATCTTCCAGATTTCCAATCGGGGTCGCACATAAATACAATTTGCCAGCCATGGTCTCTCTCCTTTTTATCTTCCGTCTCCGTACAGTCTTTTGATTTCCCCGGTATAGACTCCGGGACTGTCATATACGATCAACGGTTTTTCCACTGTAATCCGCTGATTTCCGCCCTTCATAGCCTCAATCAGCACCAGATTCGGCTCTCTGTCCACAAAGGGATAAACCAGCTGCATACGTTTCGGCTCCAGGTGATACTCTTTTAACGTACAGAAAATCTCTGCCAGACGAAACGGTCTGTGCACCAGATAAAATCTTCCTTTCGTCTTCAGCACTGCAGATGCAGCCCGCGCCACATCCGCAAAGGTGCAAAGCACTTCATGACGTGCAATGGTCTTTTCTGCCACTGCGTTGGTCAGTCCATGCTGCCCTGTCATATAAGGCGGATTGCAGGTTACCACCTCAAAAGATTCCTTTCCGAACAGGGACGCCGCACACTTTACATCACCCTCTACAATTGTAATATCTTTCTCCAGATGATTGTAGCAGACACTTCTCTTTGCCATATCTGCACTTTCCGTCTGAATCTCCAGACCGGAAAAGTGTTTTCCCTGTGTTTTTGCCCGAAGAAGAATCGGCACAATGCCCGAGCCGGTACACAGATCCAGTGCACACTCTCCGGACTTTACTTTTGCATAAGATGCAAGAAGCACTGCATCAATACCGTAACAGAAAAGAGACGGTTTCTGAATCATCCAGTATCCATTCTGCAGATCATCCAGGCGTTCTCCCTCTTTTAACAGCAAATCCATCCTATTCCTCCCATCTGTTTGCCAATCGGAATCTTATCGAAAAAAAGGAGTGCCGACTTCTTCTCCAACGGCACTCCTTCTGTTTTTATTTGCTAAAATCTTCCAGCTTTTCCAGTTCCTTTAATTCCTCCGGAGAAAGTCCTTCCGTCATTTTGTCTTTCTTCTTATCCTTACCTTTTTCTTTCTTGTGTCTCGGCTTAAATTTTAACTCTTCCACCGGATACTCCCGGAGTTCTTTCTCATCGTTCACATCCACCAGAACTTTCACCAGCTGGCGCAGAACATTGACTCCCGATACCTCACCTTTCATGCCGTCCGGTGTTGTCACCAGATCCCCGATTCCCGGAAGTTTCCGATTGAGGTATTCATATGTCTCCTGTTCATTTTTCAGACAGCACATCAGTCTTCCGCAGACTCCTGAAATCTTTGTCGGATTCAGAGAAAGATTCTGTTCTTTTGCCATCTTAATTGATACCGGGGCAAATTCCGCAAGATATGTGTGGCAGCACAGCGGTCTTCCGCAGATTCCCATACCTCCCAGGATCTTGGTCTCATCCCGCACACCGATCTGACGAAGTTCTATTCTCGTCTTAAATACCGCAGCCAGATCTTTTACCAGTTCCCGAAAATCAATTCTTCCGTCCGCGGTAAAGTAAAACAGCACCTTATTGTTGTCAAATGTATATTCTGCGTCAATCAGTTTCATCTCCAGATTGTGGGCCTTGATTTTCTTCTGGCAGATTACAAAAGCATCCTTCTCTTTTTTGCGGTTGGCCTCTTCACGGGCATCGTCCTTTGGTGTGGCAATCCGAATCACCTCTTTCAGCGGCTGAACTACTTTTGAGTCATCCACCTCTTTCGGACCTAATGCCACCAGACCGTATTCCACACCCCTTGCCGTCTCAACGATCACATGATCTCCCACCTGAATCTCCAGATCCCGGGGGGAAAAATAATATACTTTTCCTACGTTGCGAAAACGTACTCCTATAATTGTTGTCATTCTATCAGTTTTCCTTTATTGTCAGGAACAAAAGTTCCATGGTTAAATCAAAATTCACATTGGCCTTTAAGCGAACTCTGGCCTTTCCAATCGCGTCAATGATCTTCTCCAGTCCTTCATAAGAACTCTTTTTCGCTCTCTCCCGAATGGAATTGATCTCCTGTTTAAATACCAGTGTATCCACTTCCCGGGTTGCTTTAAACAAAAGAACATCCCGGAACCATACAGAAAAAATATCCAGATAATCCTCGATATTATTCTTTTCCTCTGTCAGTTTTCTGATCGCTTCCACGATCTCATGAAGCTGCATGGTATCCGAATATCTCATCAGTTTCAGAGCATTCTCCATCACTTCGGCGTACTCCGGCGAACCTGCAATGCGTTCTGCTTTTCCGATATTTCCCTGTGCAAGAGACGCGTCCACTTCCGCCTGATAATCCGGAATATGCATCCGCTCCATCAGGTAATTTTTCACCATCTGCGTTCCCACCGGCTTTAAATTCAACTGCACGCATCTGGAGGTAATTGTGGGAAGAAGTGCATCCGGATTGTCCGCCAGAAGCAGAATAATCGCATAGGCAGGCGGCTCCTCAATGGTCTTTAACAGGGCATTCTGCGCCTGCAATGTCATCTTCTGCGCTTCCTCTATAATATAAATCTTATATGGGCTTTCATAGGGTCTGATCGCCACATCATTAATCAGCTGTTCACGAATCTCATCGATGCTGATGGTATTTGGTTTTTCATGGGTGATATAGATAATATCCGGGTGATTTTTGCTGGCTGCTTTCCTGCAGGAAGAACATTCCATGCACGGTTCCACTCCATGCTGTTCACACTGCAGCGTCATGGCAAACAAACTTGCCAGAAGCTTCTTTCCGGATCCGCTCTCCCCGCCGAAAAGATAGGCATGAGAAACCTTATCCATGGAAATTGCATTCTGCAGGTGTTCGATAATCTCCTGATGGCCTACTACATCACGAAAACCCTGCATAAAATCACCTCCTGAATTATTTTCCGGCACCACTTCCAGACAACAGGTCAGCGCGGCCCGTCACTTATGCTCATTATAGCACAGTTTTTTTTGTTCTTCCACAAAATTCTGAATTTCGGAAAAACAATCCTCGATCTGCCCATTATTGCCAAAACGCCTTGTAATCCCGGCTTCCTGTATTTTTTCCTCCGAAAAATCCTCACAGTCTGCGAGAAAACGGCGGCACATTTCCGCATATTTCGGATGTTCCTGTCCGCGTTCTCTCTTTAGTGCCCTCTCAAGGCGAATGCCGTCCTCCGTCTCCACATACAGCGGCACCATAATTTTCTCACCAAAATAGGCTTTCATTTTCCGATAGGATTCCAATGTTCCGATTCCCAGATAATCCTGTTTTTCCAGACAAATCTGCCCGTCATCTGCCGTAAAATAAAACCAGGGACCGTGCACCGTCCGGTACATCCGCTCTTCGATGATCTTTTTCTCTTCCCGAAGGCATTCAAGCTTTTCTTCCGTCACAAAAAAATATTCTCTTCCGTTCTCCTCACCGCTCCGAATCGGCCGTGTCGTATATAAAATCAGAGGGGTTAACTGCAATTTGGTCTGTTTGCGCAGAAATTCATAGATATGATCTTTCCCGGAAGCACTTTTTCCCATCAAATAAAAAATTTTCCCCATCATTCCTTCTCCGCTATCTGTTTTTTTCCGAAAAAGATCTGATCGCAAAAATCCGCAGCAGCCTGCCAGTCATTCTCCAGATAATCATGACCGCCCTCTCTCATATGGAGCGCATTTTTCTCCTCAACACCAAGAAAGCGAAATACTTCCCCGGCCGCCTGATGAGTAAGGCGGGTTCCATACGGATTGGACCAGGTATCCCCCAGTCCGTCTGTCGTAATCACTGCACGGGGTGCGATCAGTGCCCGCACAAAATGAAGGTCAAAGGGAAAACACTCACAGTTTTTGATTTTCCGGAACCGCGGATTCCACCAGTAGGGAAACATTTTTGCAATCCCTTTTGCCGTCTCACACAATCCGGTTCCCTCTCCCCGACTGCTTCCCAGATACCGGAAACAGCCTGCTCCGCCGCAGCCGGATCCATTGGCTGCGCAAAGGGCAATCCGCTCATCGTAAATCGCCGCGCACAGAGCTGCCTTTCCTCCTCTGGAATGACCTGTCGCAACCATTTTTTCCGGATCCGCATAATCGGTCTGTTCCAGATAATCGATCACTCTGCTGTGGCACCAGCCCCACATCGCAATGGCACCCCAGTCATACTCCGGATAGGCCGCCGCAAGGGGACCCTTAAAAAGCTTCCGGGAATCCGGTGCCAGCTCTTCACGGTTAAACTCCGCAATCGCATATTCCCGGTCACACACCAACTGCTCCTCGATCGGACAGGGGCTTCCTCCCTCTCCCTGATTCCAGGTAATGACCGGCACTTTTCCTGTAATCGCCGGCCGTGTCACGCGAACATGCATCGCCAGCTGCTCTTTTCCTTCCCCCGGACAAAAGGTCAGGCGCACGGTGTCCTCGATTGCCCTTCCCTCATACAGCCTCTTGGAGGATACGATTTCTCCTCTCACCTGCTCCGGCGCCGGAGGTATCTGTCCATACATATAATGGCTCAGCATGGCCTTTAAATATTCTCTCTGTTCCGGCCATTCTTCTGCACCTGCGATTCTGCTCCCATCCGGTCTGCAAAACGGATCCGGAAGTTCATGAACCGGAATCAGCTTCTCATCTGACGGAAAATTCCATTTGGTTTCTCTCATAGCCTTCCTATCCCCTCTCCGGCATCCCGATTACGCTTTAAAACGGTATCCCACACCCCAGATTGTCTCAATATACTGCGGTTTCGCCGTATTAAACTCAACTTTTTCACGAATCTTCTTGATATGAACGGTGACAGTTGCGATATCTCCAATGGATTCCATATCCCAGATTTCCCGGAACAGTTCGTCTTTTGTAAATACGCGGTTGGGATTCTCCGCAAGGAATGTCAGCAGATCAAATTCTTTGGTCGTAAACTGTTTTTCCTCTCCGTTCACCCAGACTCTGCGGGCAGTCTTGTCAATCTTGATACCCCGGATTTCCACAATATCGTTCGTTTTCTTTCCGCTGCCGATCAGACGATCATATCTGGAAAGATGTGCTTTCACCCTTGCCACCAGCTCACTGGGCGAAAACGGTTTTGTCATATAGTCATCGGCTCCCAGGCCCAGACCCCGGATTTTATCAATATCATCCTTCTTTGCCGATACCATGATGATCGGGAGATCCTTCTTCTCCCGCACCTGACGGCAGATCTCAAATCCATCTACCTCGGGCAGCATCAGATCCAGAATCAACAGATCAAACTCCTCTTTCAGCGCTCTTTCCAGTCCCATATCTCCACGGTTTTCTATCTCAACCTCGAATCCCGACAGTTCCAGATAATCCTTCTCCAGATCCGCGATGGCTTCTTCATCTTCAACGATCAGTATTTTGCTCATTTACCGGTACCTCCTGATATTTTCTTAATACAAAGTACATTGTGGTTCCCACCCCTTCTTTGCTGGTGGCCCACACCTTTCCGCCGTGATCTTCCAGAATCTTTCGCACAATCGACAGCCCGATTCCGCTGCCGCCCCGTGTGGAATTGCGGGAGGCATCTGTGCGGTAAAAACGATCGAAAATCTTCGTCAGATCCTTCGTGGCAATTCCTTTTCCGTTGTCTTCAATTTCCACCTGGACAAAATCTCCCACGTCTTTCAGACGGATATTAATCACTCTGTGACTCTTATCCATGTATTTAATTGAATTGCTGACAATATTATTGATCACTCGCTTCAGCTGTTCCGCATCCGCGATAACAACCGCATCCTCTTCCAGATAATTAAAGTAAGTCAGATCCACATGCTGCGCTTCCAGTTCCAGGCTCAGTTCCTCCACACAGTCATCAAAATAATCCGCAATATGGATCTTGGAAAACGTATAGGGAATCCGGTTGGTGTCAATCTTGGAGTAAAATGTCAGCTCGTTGATCAGACGGTCCATTTCATTTGCTTTATTGTAAATTGTGCGGATATAACGATCCATCTTTTCCGGCGTGTTGGCCACACCGTCCATGATTCCCTCCACATACCCTTTGACAGCGGTAATGGGAGTCTTCAGATCATGGGAAATGTTGCTGATCAGTTCCTTGTTTTCCTTGTCATATTCGACCTTTTCCTCTGCCGTCTCTTTCAGCCGGATCCGCATCTCCTCAAAATCCTCGCAGAGGTCATTGATTTCTTTTACCCCGCAGGATTTCACTGTAAAATCCAGATTTCCGTCCTTGATATTCTGCGTTGCTTTCTTTAACTGCTCCAGAGGCCCGACTACTCCCCGGTAAATCCAGATACTCAGACAGGAAGCTGTAATCACAAGAATCACCACCGTCGCAATCAGGATTCCCTTTAAAAGGCCTCTCACCTGCGGTGAAATCTTATTGGCCTTCGTGACGATAAATACACTGCCTTCTTTCTGGTCTTCAAACAGAAAATCCACCTGTTTCACAAGGCACTGGTTCTGATTGATATAGAGATCCCCGCTGGAACTGCTTCTGGCATCCCCGTAGGAAGGCAAGTCCATCAAAAGCTGCTCATCCGACATCTCCTTGGAACCGTTGAAAATCATCTGGTCTCCCTGACGCACAGCAAGAAAAGAAAAACTTCGCTCCAGCTTCTTGTTCATGGTATCCAGATATCCTGTATCTTTCAGCATGGAAGAGTCTTCTTTCGAAATTTTTTCCAGTTCCGTATATTCCTTTGATGTCAGCGCATTCAGCATCAGTGTGTTGTTGGAAATCGTCTCATAGGTGACATTTTGAATCCCATACTGTTCTTCGATTGAACGCATCTTGTATACAAAAAAAAGATAATAAGTCAAACCGCACAACAACACCGGTACCAGAATCACCGTAAAAAACGAGATCACCACACGTGTTTTTAATTTCATACTTTTCTTTTTATCCACGACAAGTTGTCCGCCTTTTTTCAAATTGCGCTTACAGAAGGGCAGACTGCGAGCCCAGGGCGCTGTTTTTCTTATTATAGCACAGCAAAAACTCTTTTTGCATTAAGGAAACAGGATATTTCTAAACTTTCTATAAAGTAATGACAGTTGTCTTACTGTTCCGACCGGTTGCTTGTTTTTGTCTGCTTTTTTCTCTATACTGAAACCAGATCAGGACAAAACAGCATGAAAAAAATAGTTTTTTATGAAGGGAGAAACATTATGGGAATTCAATTGGGAAAAAAGATCCGGGAACTGCGTCTGAAGAAATCCGTTACCCAGGAACAGCTGGCAAGTGTTCTGGGCATCTCTTCACAGGCAGTCAGCAAATGGGAAAATGATCTGGCTATGCCGGATATTCAGATCTTACCGGAACTGTCTGTGTATTTCGGGGTTACCATCGATGAACTGTTTAATCTTTCAAAAGAAGATCATTATGACCGTATCGAAAACCTTTGCCTTTTGAAGGAACTGCTCAGCCCGGATGAGTTCCGGAATGCTGAGGATTATCTGAAAACTCAGATTTCCATGGACAAAGAAGAAGCCCGCCCCTGGTATCTATTATCTGTGATGTATAACCGCATGGCAGACGGTTTCCGTGAAAAGGCCGCGGATGCGGCAAAACGCTATATCGAACTGGAACCGAAGGTAAAATGGGGACACAGTCAGCTGAACATCGCTCAGCATGGCAGCGTTTTCGAGTGGAGCGTATCCAACCACTCCGACCGCATTCAATATTACAAAAAGTTTGTCGCCGAACATCCCGATTATGCCAAAGGCTATCTGTGGCTTCTGGATGATCTGATCGCCGACTGGCGGCTGGAGGAAGCGGACGCCGTTCTGCAAAAACTGAAAAAAGTACAGAACAATTTTCTTATTCTCCTCTATCAGGGACAGATTGCCTGGTACCGGGGAAATCACGAAGAGGCATTTCGTCTCTGGCATCAAATGGAACTGGAATCTCCCGGGGAGTGGCTGGTTTTCTCCGATATCGCCGACTGCCTGACCAGAAACGGAGAATACGAAAAAGCCATTTCCTACTATCAGAAATCCATGGAGCTTGCACCGAAACCGCGTTTTACCGATGATGCCATGAGCATTGCACAGATTTACGAAATCCTGAATCGCCCGGATGAGGCCATCAGAAGCTGGAAAACTGTGCTGTCCATTTTGTCAGATGAATGGGATACGAAAGAGGGCAGAGAAATTGACCGGATTTACGAAAGAATCCGCCGCCTGGAAAAAGGAAAAGGGATGTATCACGCGTGATACACCCCTTTTTCCTGCAGCTATTTTTCCTCAAACAGCCTTCGTTTTCTTTATGCCCACCACATCTCTCCTGCAGTCTCATAGATAATCGAGTCTTTCAGGAATGCGATTGCTTTTTCCAGTCCTTCTTTCGGTGACATCAATCCATCCTCATGTTCAATGCTGATTGCCCCGTCATAGCCGACTGTCTTTAAAGTACTGATGATATTGTTCCAGACTTCTCTGGAATGTCCGTATCCTACCGTGCGGAATACCCATGCACGATTGAGGATATCCCCGTAATCCTGCGTGTCAAGCACACCGATTTTTGCGGTATTTGCGGCATCGATCTTGGTATCCTTAGCATGGAAATGATAGATCGCACCTTTTAACATCTTAATCGCCTCACAGGGATCAATTCCCTGCCAGAACAGATGGCTCGGATCTACATTTGCTCCGATGATCTCTCCTACCGCACTGCGCAGTTTGAGCAGTGTAGACGGATTGTAGACACAGAAGCCCGGATGCATCTCAAATGCGATCTTTTTGATGCCGATCTCCTCTGCCAGCTTCGCTGTCTCTTTCCAGTAGGGAATCAGAACACTGTTCCACTGCCATTCCAGAATTTCCTGATATTCCGGCGGCCACGCACAGGTTACCCAGTTCGGGTTCTTTGAAGTCTCGCAGTCACCCGGGCATCCGGAAAATGCCACCATCGTATCCACATCCAGCATCACTGCCACTTTCATAGCGTCCACAAATTCCTCGTGAAAGCGCTGTGCAGTCTCTTTGTTCGGATGAACCGGGTTGCCGTGGCAGGCAACCGCTGACAGTTTCATATTGTATTTTTTCAGAAGTGCTTTTAATTCCTCAGCCTTTTCCGGATGAGCCAGATACTCTTTGGGATCCAGATGTGCTTTTCCCGGATATCCGCCTGCACCGATTTCCAGGCTGTCCACGCCAAGGCTGCTGAGGTACTGAAGTGATTCTTCCAGTCCCATCTGATTCAGGACCGGAGACATAACAGAAAGTTCCATAATTACCTCCCTTTTATCAGTTACTTTTCCACCGGTTCCACATGCGGACAGATAAGCGGAAGATTCTTTCTCACCGGACATGCCCACTGAACTGCGTTTTTGATAATCTGCTGTACATATTCATTTTGAAAAGACGGGTTTGTCTCATGTCCCGGCTGGAAATAGAAAATTTTTCCGTTTCCGCGTACCCAGGTACAGCCGCTGCGGAACACTTCCCCACCATTGAACCATCCCATAAAAATGGTTTCCTGGGGTTCTGCAATATCGAACGGCTCTCCGTACATTTCCTCCGGATCCAGCACAAAAGTCTCCGGAATTCCTTTTGCAATCGGATGATTGGGCTTTACTGTCCAGATCCGCTCTCTTGCATCGTCTCTCCATTTCAGATTGCAGGTGGTTCCCAGCATTCTGCGGAAGATTTTAGAATGATGACCGGAATGAAGCACAATCAGGCCCATTCCTGCCAGCACATATTTCTGCACCCGGTCTACAATCTCATCGGGCACTCTCTCATGAGCCATGTGGCCCCACCAGATCAGTACATCTGTATCAGCGAGGACTTCTTCTGTCAGTCCGCATTCCTCATCATCCAGAGTTGCCGTTCTGACCTCGGTCTCCTCATCTCTGAGAAATCCGGCAATATAGCTGTGCAATCCGCCCGGATACAGCTCTGTCACAGCCGGCACTTCCTTCTCATGAATATTTTCATTCCATACAGTTACTTTCATTTTATTTCTGACACCTTTCCTCAAAATCCGTGATCACAACATTTTTCTCTCCGGATTCAAACACTGCTTCCATCAGCTTCATCACCCGCATGACTTCGTCATGTTTAATCAGCTGCTCTGCCTCTCCATGAATTGCACTCACCACATTTCGGTAGTAATCACGGATATCACTGTCAATTCTCGGAAGCGGATACTCTTTGATTGTCTCATCTGTTCTCGGTGCCATGGTCTTTGTAAGACCTGCAGCAGTCACAACAGGAACGGCTTCTCTGTTCTGCCAGTCGGAAACCATTACAATCTTTCCGTTTAACTCCCAATCCAAAATGACGGCTGAGCCGTTTTCTCCGAGCATATACCATCTGGGAAGATTGATGAAATTGCTGGTTCCAACTTCCACTACCACTGTCAGTTCATTTTCAAACTTCAGCGTCACGGTAAATCCGTCATCACATTCCTCATTGGTCACATTGGAGAGTTCCGCATAGATGGATACCAGCTTTTCCGGGATCATCTGCATAATCTGATCCAGAAGATGTACGCCCCAGTCCAGCACCATGCCTCCGCCGCACTCTTTTTTGTTTCTCCAGTCTCCCGGGATTCCCCTTGAACCGTGAACTCTCGACTCGATACGGAATACTTTTCCCAGCGTTCCCTGATCATAGATCTGCTTCATCACCCGGTAATCTTCATCCCATCTGCGGTTCTGATGTACCGTAAAGAGCACCTGATTTTCTCTGGATGCATCGATCATTTCCTGCAGTTCCTGATGATTCAGTGCCACCGGTTTCTCACAGACCACATTCTTTTTGGCCTGCATCACACGAATGCACATATCCTTGTGCAGCTGATTCGGAATTGCCACGGTGACAAGCTCTACTGTCTCATCCTCCAGCAGCTCTTCCAGCGTCTCATAAGCGTAAATCCCCTTGCTGCGGGCCGCTTCTCTTCGTTCCTCACAAATATCGTAAATGCCGGCCAGTTCCAGCTCTTCTATTTTCCCGATCAGATCGCAGTGCCAGCCTCCCATGCCGCCGTATCCAATGACTGCAATTCTCATTTTTTCTTCCTCACTTTTCCCTTTGTCCCTTGCCTTTTTCAAATGAACCTGACGTCCATTTCTCTCCCGGCATATCAGATCTCAGGAACCTCGATTTCGATCTCGCGTCCTGCCTCTGCAGACTTGAAGATTCCGTCGATGATTGCCTGATTGTAGATGATCTGTGAAGTAGGTACCGGTGCCGGTGTGCCGTTCTTTACTGCATCCAGGAAAGAGCGGATCTTCTTGTCAAACAGTTTGCTGGTATCGGAATCCACAATCGGAATTACGGTCTCTGTCTGCTGTCCGCAGATCTCATGATAGAGAACCATCGGTCCGCCTACGCTGCCGTTCCAGCACTCTGTGGAAGGAATCCGAAGACCGCCTTTTGTTCCGAGAATAATGGTATCACCCGGGGTATCCATGTTCATTGCCCATGCGATACGGAAATCCAGAATGATGTCACCTTCCAGACGGATAAATGCAGCTGCGAAATCATCTACTTCAAACTTTTCTGCATACTCCGGATGAGTCGGATAGTAATCCGGACGGGTGCCGAAGAAATTGGATTTATAACCGGAAACGGTCAATGGCTTCGGATAGCCGATTGCATTAAGTACCATATCCAGAGAATAGCATCCGATATCACCAAGCGCACCGATTCCTGCTGTCTTATCCTCAATGAAAGTGGTTCCGTAAGGAGTCGGAATACCGCGTCTTCTGCCGCCGCCGGTCTGAATGTAATAAATCTTGCCCAGTTCGCCGGAGTCAACGATCTTTTTGATCATCTTCATGTTCTCGTCTAATCTTGGCTGGAATCCGATGGAGAGCACTTTCTGGCTTTCTTTCTCTGCTTTGCAGATCTCAACTGCCTCATCGAGGGTTACACACATCGGTTTTTCCAGAAGTACATTGACTCCTTTTTTCAGTGCGTAAATCGCACACTCTGCATGAGTTCTGTTATAGGTACAAACACTGACTGCATCCAATTTCAGGGACTCATCATCCAGCATTTCCTTGTGGCTTCTGTAGCATTTTGCTTCCACATTGAATTTCTTGAAAAATGCCTCTGCTTTTCCTTCCACCAGATCTGCGCCGGCTACAATTTCTACATCCGGCATATTCAGATAACTTACGATATGTGCCTCTGCAATCCATCCGGTTCCGATAATACCTACACGAAGTTTTTTGGAAGTATCTACCGCCACTTCTTCCTCTGCGGTGTCTTTAAAACGATCCAGAATATTCTCTGCCATTTTTATGATCCTCTCTTTCCTCAGTCTTTCAGAATGCTCTTTAAATAATCTACGCTGATTTTTGCGCACTCCAGCGGTGTGCAGCCCAGGCTTGGCTGATCCTGCTCTACGATAAACCATTTTGCGCCGCTTTCAATAGATGCCTTTACAATCTCCGGGAAATTCTGAAGTCCTTTTCCCAGCGGACGGAACTCAAAGCTGCCTTTTGCGGATTCCTTCTTGTCCTCATCAATTCCGATCAATGCATACATATTGTCAGATTTGCTTCCGGCAAAATCTTTCAGATGTACGGTCGGAATTCTTCCTGCATACTTTCTCACATACGCGCAGGGATCCTCTCCGCCTACATTTACCCAGCAGGTATCCAGCTGAGTCTGCAGAATCTCCGGTTTTACCTCTTCATACAGAACATCCAGCGCATATTTTCCGTCGATTTTGGTAAATTCAAAATCGTGATTGTGATACTGGAGTACCATGCCTGCCTCTGCAGCAGCTGCTCCGATCACTTTTGCTCCTTCGATCACTTCCTGGAACTTATCGGAGCCGGGTCTGTACTCTTCTGTCAGATACGGGATTACAATATAACTGCATCCGATTGTCTTGTAGCATTCAACGGTTCCTTTCGGATCACTGATCAGCTCTGCAAACGGCACATGAGCAGACAGCGGAATCAGGCCCGCCTCCTCACACATTGCCTTTACTTCCTCCGGAGTATGACCGTACAGTCCTGCAAACTCCACTGCACTGTAGCCCATCTCTTTTACTGCCTTTAAGGTTCCGGCAAAATCCTTCTCCAGATCCTCTCTGACAGAATACAGCTGCAATCCGATTTTTTCACTCCACATGTTCTTTTACCGCCTTTCTTATCGTTTTTTCTTTTCGTTCAATCCGAAAATAATCGGTCATTTCGTGCGAATTCAGTTTTTCTGTAAATCCGCATAGAAAACGGTTCTTCCCGGCAAAATGCCCAGCCCGATTTTCAAAAAACAGGCTGCAGTCAGGAGGTTTGTATAAGCTTTCCCCCGTTTTCTTTTTTGTTTTTCGAATATTCACCATATTTCTCTATTTACATTTTATCCAAGTATCTTTATAATACAAGTCATAAACGACCGGGTTTTAGACAAATATTGCGGTAACTTTTTAAAGGAGAAGCATCTATGCCTTATCAGATCGAAAAAAGAAATTCATCCTTTACATCAGGCTATTTCAGCGGACTGTCAGCTATCCCGCATCTTCATACACATCTCGAAATGATTTACATGGCAAAAGGTTCCAGCGTCGCGACCGTGGATTCCGACAGCTTTCTTATTGAGGAGGGAGATCTGTTTCTCTCCTTTCCCAATCAGATTCACTATTACCATGACTGCTGTCCCTGCAGCGGCTATCTGATTATTTTTTCTCACAATCTGTTTGGAGAATTAAAAGAATTGTTTTTATCCAACGTACCCGTTTCCTCTGTTGTCAAGAAAGAACAGCTTACTCCCCGGATTTCACTCCTTCTGGAGAGTCTGACAAAGCAGAATAATTCCGAAAATTCCTTTGACCGGATTGCCGCCAAAGGTTATCTGCTCGCCCTGCTCGGCGAAGTACTGCCCTGTATGACCTTAAAGCCTAATACTTCCAGCATGGACAGTATCCGAAGTAT
>JAQYOA010000209.1 GCA_028727605.1 Lachnospiraceae bacterium | reverse complement strand
GGCGATCCGTCTTTTTGAAAGTGCGGGATTTCCTGCAGATAAGCTGCTGATGGGTGCTGCCTTTTACTCCAGACAGTGGGATGATGTAAAGGACAGAAATCATGGTTTTCTGCAGTACACCAGACAGGGCGGCGGCTATGGCCCGGGATATGATGAATTGGCAGAAAATTACGTGAACAAAAACGGATTTGTCCGTTACTGGGATGAGGAAGCGAAAGCGCCGTATCTGTTCAACGGTTCCGTTTTTATCAGCTATGATGATGAGGAATCTTTGCGTTATAAATGTGAATACGTAAAAAGGGAAGGCATAGGCGGTATTTTTTACTGGTGTCATGAAAGTGACAAAAGCGGCGTATTGCTTGGAGCGATTGGCAAAGCGATCAAAGAGGACTGATGCAGGAGGAACTTGACAATGAAAATCAGATTTGGCAAATCCGAACTTTTTTTGACGGAGCAGGGAATGATTTCCGATATTACCTTTTCGGGGGAATCTGTTTTTCCAACGGGAGAGCAGTCCTTTCTGATCAGAGCATTTCGAAACAATCTGCCGGAAACGATTGAGAAGGTTACCGCCTGCGGAAATCTTCTTACCTGGCAGTTTCGTGATACGGATCAGGAGATCAAACTCTCTTTTACAGAAAAAGAAGATTATACGGTTTTTGAAGTGGTGGAGTGCCCGGAAATCTTTGATTACCTTGCCATCGGACCGGTTTTGACCACATTAAAGGATGTGGTAGGTGATGTTGTCGGTGTAGTACAGGGCGGGAAAGCTGCCATCGGAATCCAGGCGCTGAATATCAAAACGCTGCCGGGTTTTCCGTATGAAACAGAGAAGTCTGTTCTGTACAAAAGGACAGAGCCTACCTCCGTTTTGACGGTCAGCAGCCTGGATTACAGTGCAATGGCAGCTTATGAGATGCCTTTTGGCAGTGTGCTGCAGCTGTTCGGGGAGAATCGGAGAAGGGATCGGATCAAAACGGTACTGAATGTAAAGGAATGTGTTCCTGCACCGGCAATGAACTCGGCAGATGCGGATATTGCAGGGTGTAAGTTTGCTCTGTTTTCCTGTGACAGAGAAAAAGCCCTGGAAACCATCGGAAAAGTGGAACTCGGGGAGGGGCTCCCTCATCCTATGGTAGATGGCGAATGGCTGAAAACATCCAGAAAAGCGATGAATTCCTATCTCATCTGTGAGTTTGGCACAGAGAATATCGACAAAATGCTCGCTTATACCAAAAAGGGAGGATTTCCATATCTCTACCATTCAGAGCCCTTTGATACCTGGGGACATTTTGAGATGCGGCAGGATCTCTTCCCGCAGGGAGATGCGTCGCTGAAAGAGTGTATTGATAAGGCAGAAGCGCAGGGGATCCACGTGGGGCTGCACACACTTTCTACCTTTACAAAAACGAATGATCCCTATGTGACACCCGTTCCGGATCATCGTCTGAAGGCAATGCTTCCGGTGAAGCTGACCTGCGATGTGACAGAGGAGCAGGAGGAAATGACCATTGATCAGATGGGTGGATTTGTTTATCCGGCTACTCTGAACTGCTTCCGGATCGGAGATGAACTTCTGCAGTATGCATCGTGTGAGACAAAAGAGGATAACACAGTCCTTTTAAAAGGCTGCGTAAGGGGTGCTTTTGGAACACGTGCATCTTCCCATTTGGCAGGAAGTGAGGTATACTATCTGATAGATTACCCATATATGACTCTGTTTCCGGATATCGAACTGCAGGATGAATTTGCGGATCGGATCGCACAGCTGTTTAATGAGACGGGCGTCAGACAGTTATCTTTTGACGGACTGGAAGGCTGTGAATGGACGGGAGAAGGAGAATATGCGGATAACCGATTCTGCATGCGCTGCTACGAGCAGTTTGACCATACGGTTTTAAATGACGCATCCCGGCTTCATCATTTTCTCTGGCATATGAATACCAGAATGAACTGGGGAGAACCCTGGGGCGAGGAAATGCGCACCGGTCAGGTAGAAGGAAGACTCAGAAATCAGGCGTTTTTCAAAAAGAATCTGTTCCCGCCGATGCTGGGATGGTTCCTGATCCGAAAGGCAAACCGAAAATTTGAAGCCAGCACGCTGATGGATGTGGAATGGGCATTATCGGAAGCGGCCGGTTTTGATGCCGGATTTTCCTTCACCGCAAAGGAAGAGGTGTTGGATTCTCTGGGAAATACGAAAGAGCTTCTGGAAACAATCAAAAACTGGGAGATTCTCCGCTATGAAAACCGGTTCAAGGAGGAACTGAAGGAAGAATTGAAAAAGCCGGAAACCGAATGGCATCTGGAAAAACTGGACGAGGATCATTTTGAACTGTATCCGATGGCAATCAGCAAACCCTATGTCTGTGACCTGCTGGAGATGCAGCCGGGACAGCCGGGCGGTTCGGACTGGAGTTTTACAAACAAGTTCGAAGAGCAGGAGCTTGTATTTCGGATGAAAGTGGACGGATACGGCTATGTGGAGAATATCCGGTTCTATAATCAAAGCGGTATGATCAAGTTCCAGGCAACTGTAAAAGGTGGACAGTATCTTCTTTTTGACGGAAAAAATGCTTTCGTGACGGACCGAAATTATAACGTGCTGGAATCGGTGTCTTTCATTGGCAGCTGCAGACTGGCAAAAGGGACGGCACCTCTTAGCTTTGGATGTACGTTCGGAGGGGAAGAAGGACCCGAGGTAAAAGTCCGGGTGATGACAAAAGGAGATCCGCAGCCGATCTGCAGAAACAGTACAGTTTGATCTGTGAGAAAGACTCTTGATGGAATGGGCAGCAGAGAGTAAAAAGGAGGAAAAACATGTATCAATTTGATCGACAGGCATATGACAAGAGAATGGAATGGTACCGGGACGCGCGTTTTGGTATGTTTATTCACTGGGGACTTTATGCGATTCCGGCACGGGGTGAGTGGGTCCGCAGTGTGGAGGAGATCCCAAAAGAAGATTATATGCAGTATTTTGAGGAGTTCGATCCGGTAGACTATGATCCAAGAGCATGGGCTCGCGCAGCAAAAGAGGCCGGTATGAAATATATGGTGCTGACAGCGAAACACCACGACGGTTTCTGTCTGTTTGACAGCCAGTATACGGAGTTTAAGTCTACAAATACCCGATGCGGCCGTGATCTGGTCCGGGAATATGTGGATGCGGTCCGTGCGGAAGGACTAAAAGTGGGTCTGTATTTCTCTTTGCTGGACTGGTATCATGAAGACTATCCCCACTATGGAGATCAGAATCATCCCATGAGAAACAATCCGGCATACGGCAATGAGAATCGGAATTTTGACAATTACCTGACCTATATGCACAATCAGGTTCGGGAACTGTGTACAAACTATGGAAAACTGGATCTTCTGTGGTTTGATTTCTCCTACGGTCAGCTGCGGGGCGAGGCATGGAAAGCGACAGAACTGGTGCAGATGGTCAGAAGTCTTCAGCCGGATGTCATCATTGACAATCGCCTGGAAGTCAGTGGACAGGGATACGGCTCTCTGGCGGACGGCAATCCCACACCGTATCACGGCGATTTTGTCAGCCCCGAACAGATCATTCCGCCCAACGGCATTTGTGATGTAAATGGGGAGGATCTTGCCTGGGAGGCATGTGTTACCATGAATAATAACTGGGGCTACTGTGCGACAGATCACTACTTTAAGCCGGCGTCCATGCTGATCAAGAAACTGGTAGAGTGTGTCTCCAAAGGCGGAAATCTGCTTTTGAATGTGGGACCGGATGCACGGGGCAATATCCCGGAAGAGTCTATGGAACGGCTGCAGGAGATTGGCAGATGGATGAAAAAGAACAGCCGCAGCATTTACGGATGCGGCAAGGCGGGAATTGAAAAACCGGATTTCGGACGCGTTACCCGCAAGGGAAATCATCTGTATTTCCATGTATATGAGAATACCATCGGACCGCTGCCTCTTACCGGAGTGAAACAAGAAGAGATCAAAGCGATCCGTTATGTGGCTACCGGAGCGGAGATTCCGATTTCCACAAGCTGGGTACATACGGACTATCCGAACATTGTATTTGCAAATCTTGGACCGGATCCGGTTCTTTTGGACGATGTGGATACGGTAGTGGAAGTGATCCTGAAAGAAGAGTAAAAAGACTTCAAAATAAAACAGGAGCAGCATTTTTTCGGCGAAAAAAATGTCTGCTCCTGTTTTTGGAATTTAATATGCGTGAAACGCGAAAAAATCCGTTGCTGTCAGAAGAATGATTATTTTGCCAGGCGGATCACATTCCAGCTGTGTTTGCCAAAGACAGTATGCAGTCTGCCGTCCTCGATGCGGGAGGCATTGGAGTGAACAGGAGCAACATTGTCCGGATTTGCTTCTGTATTGACTGCTTTCATATCATCGTTGGTAAGTACAATGTGCTCAACCACCTGATAGCCTTCGAACTGGCGAAGATCACAGGAAGTTTCCAGATCCTCCTCAAGATCCTTGTTGACTGCAAAGATGGTGAGTGTCTCTGCCTCCTGGTTCCATACGCAGACGGAATCCAGAACGGAAACTTCGCCGTAGGTTTTGCATTCGTAGGTAGGAGCGCACACCTGAGTGTTCAGAACGGTACCGCTTCCGTATACGCTGGCATGCATATAAGGATAAAAGATCGTCTGACGCCATGCACCGGTGTCGGAGGTCATGATCGGGGCAATGACATTGACCAGCTGAGCCAGGCAGGCGATTTTTACGCGGTCTGCATGGCGCAGCATTGTGATCAGCATACTGCCAACCAGAAGTGCATCCTCAAAATTGTAAACATCCTCCAGCTGATGCGGTGCCTGAATCCATTTTTCCAGCTGTTTATCCTGCTCATTGCTGTGATACCACACATTCCACTCATCAAAGGAGAGATTGATCTGTTTTTTGCTGTGTTTCTTTGCCTTTACCGCATCACAGATGGAAACTACACCGGAGATAAAGTCATCCATTCCGTTGGAGTTTGCCAGGAAATCCCGGGTGTCATCTGCCTGATTGCCGTAGTACTGATGCAGGGACAGATAATCAACTTCATCATAGCATTCGCCAAGTACGGTATATTCCCACTCACCGAAGGTAGGCATGGTCAGGTTGGAGCTTCCGCACGCTACGGTCTCGATGGTTGGATCCATAAATTTCATCAGGCGGGAGGTCTCTGCGGCGATGCGGCCATACTCCGCTGCAGTTTTATGTCCCATCTGCCAGGGACCGTCCATCTCATTTCCCAGACACCAGACTTTAATATTGTGAGGATCCTTGTAGCCGTGTGCTTTTCTCAGATCACTGTAATAAGTGCCGCC
>JAQYOA010000208.1 GCA_028727605.1 Lachnospiraceae bacterium | reverse complement strand
GGATGCAATATTTTGATTAATATACGCAAGAATGTCATCTACTTGGTGGTTGTAAATATAGCTGGCAGATATGGCTTCATCGTGCCTTGTCTGAAGTGCGGAACCGATCAGAAGCATCAATTCCATGAAGGCTGACTGCTCGATGATATCATGCCCATACCCTTCTGCATTCGTAATTTTATTGATATAATAGAGGAAACGCTTTTGCTGCTCCTTGTTGAGGGAGAGTTTGTGGCTGAAATCCGCCGGCCTGTCAGAAAAGCAGGCATCCAGATTGGTTTCGGCAGTGGACAGGCTTTTGGTATATTCGGGGTGAATCGAAAGCACGATTCTCTCATGGACCATTTTATCAACCTGAGTCAGCTTGTGGCTCTCATATTGGTTAATGATGAAAATGTCTCCCGGCTCTATGGCGTAAAAGCGGTTATCGATCAGGAACTGCTTCCCGCCGGAAATGGAATAGTAAATTTCGTAGCAGTCATGGATGTGCATATCCATGGCTTTTTCTTCTTTATATAGATGGGCAATCGCAAAGGTATGAGTTGCGGAGCAGTTTTCCATTGCCTGCTTGCAGGAAAATAGTTCTTCCATAGTGGCCTCCTGTGATGATGATGTAAACGCTTTCACAAAACTACCTAAAATTATAGGGTAAAAGTTCATAATTTGCAATATTTATAGAAATATTTGAAAGGACATAGATAATTTTTTATAGTACACTAGATTACAACAGGAATATTATTTGACGAAGAAAAAGTCATAAATGATAAAGAGAAAGGAAGGGGTAGCAAAATGGAACTTAGAACGGCAGCTTCACCCAGAGACGTGAAGCACTACACAACCGAAAGATTACGGGAAGAATTTTTGATTCAGAATCTGTTTGTGCCGGGGGAAATCAAACTGGTTTACAGTCACATCGACAGAATCATCACAGGAGCAGCTGTTCCGGTGAAGCCTCTGGTGCTGACAGCCGGAGATGAACTGAGAGCAGATTACTTCCTGCAAAGAAGAGAGATGGGGGTCATCAACATTGGAGGACCGGGAAGAATTATCATTGACGGCAAGACCTACGAGGTAGCCTTCAAGGAGGGCATGTATATCGGAATGGGCGCAAAGGATATCACCTTTGAGAGTGTAGATGCTGCAGTACCCGCTAAATTCTACCTTAACAGTGCACCTGCACACAAGACCTATCCTACCGTTCTGATCAAACCGAACGGGACACCGGAAGAGGGTGTTGTGATCGTAAAGGATGAAAATAAGGTGGAGCTTGGTTCCCTGGAGGATGCAAATCACAGAGTCATCTGTAAATATATTCTGCCCGGACAGGTGGAGAGCTGTCAGCTGGAGATGGGAATGACCAGTTTGGAACCAGGCAGTGTGTGGAATACCATGCCGTGTCATACACATGACAGAAGAATGGAAGTGTATCTGTATTTTGATTTACCGGAAGATGCTTTTGTTATGCATTATATGGGAGAGCCGACAGAAACCCGTCATCTGGTGGTACGCAATGAGCAGGCGGTGATTTCACCGAGCTGGTCGATTCATGCGGGAAGCGGCTCCAGAAACTATACATTCATTTGGGGTATGGTTGGAGAAAACCAGGATTTTGATGACATGGATGGTGTGGACAACAGGACACTGAGATAACAGGAGGATGATATGGGACAGATCAGTATAAAACTTGTAGATAAAGAGGGGAAAACACTGTCAATCGGCCGTGGGGAAAACGAAGTGAATCTGGTTTACTGCGCACCCTATCAGGAAGGAGACCGGATTTTTGTGGACATTGGAGACCAGAAGGGATTTTACTGGTTAATGCTGGATGATGCCAGAGGACGATCTCTTGTGTATTTGACAGGAAATATCAGCTATACCATTCCTTTCGGGGAAAAGAGAATCAATCTTTCTCCTAATACATTTTCCGGAAAACGACATCTTCTGTGGGCGAGAAAAGCATATGCATTCGAGACGGAAGGCTACCGCAATCTTTCAGAAAACCTCTGGGACCAGCATGGTGATGTCAACTGTTATCCCCATGCATCTGCCAATGTGGAGACAAGAGGGGAATCTGTTTTCGCAGCGATGAATGCAGTAGATGGGGTCACGGTAACCTGCTGTCATGGCGAATGGCCCTATCAGTCCTGGGGAATTAACCGGAGAGAGGATGCCCTGCTGCGGATCGATTTTGGAAGAACTGTCGTTGCAGACCGGATCATTTTATATACAAGAGCGGATTTCCCGCACGACAGCTGGTGGGATCAGGCAACCGTGATGTTTTCCGACGGAAGTTCCATCGTGCTTCCTCTTAAGAAAAGCGGAAATGCGCAGGAATTCACTTTCGAAGAAAAAGAGATCGAATATCTGGAACTGGGACAGCTGATCAAGTCTGAGGATCCGTCTCCTTTCCCGGCGCTTGTGCAGATTCAGGTTTACGGAAGAGAGAAATAAAAGAAAATCCTGTTCATAGATGCAGAAAAAACTCAAAGAAATTATGGCAAATCCGTTCTGAAATTTAGGGTATGAAAAAGAGGAGCCAATTTTTATAATAGTAGAAGAATGCATCAAAAATGACAGGAGATTTTTCAGATGAATCAGACAGAATTAAAGGAAAAGGCCAGAGAGCTGATGAAGAAACTGACATTGGAGGAAAAGATCGGTATGATCCATGGTGCTGCACTTTTTCAAACCAAAGGTGTGGAACGACTTGGAATCCTGCCGCTGAAGATGTCAGACGGGCCGATGGGAATCCGGCAGGAATTTGAACCAAACCGCTGGATGACAGTCGGTTATTCGGATGATTACGTAACTTATCTCCCATGCAACAGTGCTCTTGCAGCAACCTGGAACCGTACACTTGCGCGGGAAATGGGAAGCGTTCTGGGAGAGGAAGCCCGTGGAAGAGGGAAAGATGTGATCCTTGCTCCCGGAATTAACATTAAGAGAAGCCCGCTGTGCGGACGTAATTTTGAGTATTTCAGTGAAGATCCGTTTCTTACGGCAAAGCTGGCAGTTCCTTTTATTCAGGGAGTGCAGCTGTGGGATGTGGCTGCCTGTGTGAAGCATTTTGCAGTGAACAATCAGGAAACGGAACGTCTCTGGGTGGATGTGGAGATCGACGAGGAGGCACTGAGAACGATCTATCTTCCCGCGTTTTATGAGGCGCTGAAAGAAGGCGGCGCTTACACGGTGATGGGTGCATACAATAAGGTACGCGGAGAACATTGCTGCCAGAGTGATTATCTTTTGCGTCAGATTCTGCGGGAAGAATGGCAGTATGACGGCGTGGTGATCTCCGACTGGGGAGCTGTGCATGACACACGCCTCTCAGCAGAGTCTGAACTGGATATTGAGATGTCTGTTACCGATGATTTTGATGAGTACTGTATGGCAAATCCTTTGCTGAAGAAAATCCGTGAGGGAGAGATCCGTGAGGAAGTTGTGGATGAAAAAGTCACACGGATTCTGATGCTGATGATGCGTCTGCATATGATGGACGGGAAACGGAAAGCCGGTACCTACAATTCGGCTTCTCATAGGGAAACAGCACTCCGTGTGGCAAGGGAATCGGTTGTATTGCTGAAAAATGACAAAGGCCGCCTTCCGCTCTCGCCGGAAAAAATGAAACGTGTTCTTGTAATCGGAGATAATGCAGAAGCAATCCATTCCTGCGGAGGTGGAAGCGCGGAGATTAAAGCATTGTATGAGATTTCACCTCTGATGGGGATTCATATGGTGCTTGGCGGAAATACGGATGTTACCTTTTGCCGTGGATATTGCAGAGATGCGGCGAGAGCAGAAGGGGATTTGAACTGGCAGGCAGCCAGTCTGGAAAACGGCGGAACCATCGCAGTTTCAGAAAAGGAAAACAGAGAAAAACAGGAAATTTGCACCCTTCGCCAGCAACTGCGTGAGGAAGCCGTACGTGAAGCTGCTAATGGAGAGTATGATGCAGTTTTGTTTGTGGGAGGTTTGAATCATGATCAGGACAGTGAGGGAAACGACCGGTCGGATATGAAACTTCCGTATGAACAGGATGCGTTGATCTGTCGTCTTCTTGAGGTACGTCCGGATACGGTGATTGTTCTGAACGGAGGCAGTCCGGTAGAGATGAATGAGTGGATTGATCAGGCGGATACGCTGGTATGGGGCTGGTATGCAGGAATAGAAGGCGGACGTGCATTGGCAGAAGTTCTGTTTGGACTTGTAAATCCCAGCGGAAAGCTTCCGGAAACCTTTTATAAAAAACACACCGACTGTTCTGCTCACTGCATAGGAGAATTTCCGGGAGGAAAAACAGTATCCTATAAAGAAGGTGTGTTTGTGGGCTATCGATACAATGATACTTTTGCTGTGGCTCCGCAGTTCTGCTTTGGTCATGGATTGTCGTATACAGATTTTTCATATGAGGAAGCGTGGATAGCAAAAGAGGAGGAAAAGTCTGTTGTTTGCTGCCGTGTCGCAAATATCGGAGAACGGGAAGGTATGGAGACGGTGCAGGTATACCTGGCACCAAAGCACAGAAAAGAAAATCAGCCGGTACAGGAGTTGAAAGGATTTGTAAAAGTGGAATTAAAGCCGAAGGAAAAGACAGTTGTACAAATTCCACTAGAAAACCTTCCGAATGACTGTGAAGTAAGGATCGGAAGTTCATCCAGAGATATCCGGTGTAGATTATAAAAGAAAAAAAGACGGTATTATTCTGCAATGTCATTTAGATAAGATGGCAATCCAAGATCTCAGTGTTAGAAATAGCACTGGGGTCTTTTTTCGCAATAAATGCTTGACATTAAAACAGAAATGTGCGGCCGCTTTCGCTGCTAAACATATAATGGGGTAGCGAAAGCGGCCCTTGAAATTAGAGTTGAGTTTTAATTTCAAGGAGGTCACATGAATGAATCATTCT
>JAQYOA010000207.1 GCA_028727605.1 Lachnospiraceae bacterium | reverse complement strand
ATATAGTAGCATTCCTCCTCTTCGTTCCAGAAGACATAAGGATCTCTCCAGTCAAATTCCTCATACAAAACGCCATCTGCCGTAAACAGAAAATCTTCCACCGTTTCCAGATGCTCCGGATCACTGCCCACCGCCTGCATCACCGACTGAACACTTTTTCCATTAATTTTGATATCCGCATTGTATGCAGTATAGAATGCATGGCAGAGACCATCCCGGTCCCGCATCACGGAACCTGTGTACGCATTTTTATTCGGACGGTCATCTCCGCCCCGTTTGATCGCTTCCCCCTTGTAATCAAGATGAACAAAATCCTTTGTCGTAACCAGATGCCAGGTCGTCTCCTCGGCATATTCCTTGTCCCGTATCCGCGGATCGTGAAGGTAAAACGCATAATAAGTTCCGTTTTCCCAGTAAGGAATCAGATCGCCTACCCAGGCCTCTTCCGGTTGATACCATAATTTCCCCATAGCCAAACCTCTCTTTTGCATGATGTAATCTTTTTGCTTTATGACTTTGCTTACTTTCATTTCTTATTTTGATTCTATCATGCGGCCCTGCTTCCCTCAATCCTTTTCGATTGATTTTACGTGAAAGAAAATTTTGTCTTCAAACTTCCATTTTTGACGCGGACAGTTCCAATAAACAGTTTTATCCTAAGAAAAAGGAGGTACCTTCCGGTGAAATCCGGGGTACCTCCCTTTGCTTTATTTTTGTTTTACTTTGCTTCTTTTTCGTCTGTCCAGCGATTATAAATGTTCGCCAGAATTGCTCCCGAAATATTATGCCATACGGAGAAGATGGCACCCGGAACAGTGGCCATCGCCAGATCCGGGAATGCGGTTCCCGCCAGAGAAGTGGCCAGACCGGAGTTCTGCATACCGATTTCGATGGAAATTGCTTTTGTTTTGGAAGGGTTCATATGAAGCAGTTTTCCCAGACCAAAACCACATGCATATCCAAGCAGATTATGCAGAATTACAACGGCGAATACAACAATGCCGGTCGTCATGATTTTCTCAGCATTATGTGATACAACTGCAGCTACGATCAGGCAGATGGCAATAACAGAAACGGACGGAAGAACCTTGACAAGTTTCTGTGTTACCTTTCCGAACAGTTTGTTGATGACAAAACCAAGAACAATCGGGATGATAACTACTTTAATAATGGACAGGAACATGCTTACCGGATCTACTGTGACGGTCGTTCTCAGAAGCAGATATGTAATCGCCGGAGTCAGAATCGGAGCAAGGATGGTGTTCACACTTGTCATTCCTACAGAAAGAGCAACATCACCTTTTGAAAGATAGGTGATCACATTGCTGGATGTTCCGCCCGGGCAGGTTCCCACCAGAACAACACCTGCCAACAGTGCCGCATCAAGACCAAAAACTTTTCCAAGCGCAAATGCCAGGAGCGGCATAACGGTAAATTGGGCGAGGCAGCCGATCAGGATATCTTTGGGACGGGTGAAGACCAGTTTAAAGTCTTCCAGTTTCAGGGTAAGTCCCATACCAAACATAACGATCATCAACAGATAATTCACCCATGTGGTCTGAATCCACAGACAGGTGCGGGGCACAAACAGTGCCAACGCGGCAACAACCAGGACGATCAGTGCCATGTACTTTCCGAAAAAGTCACTGATTTTTTCTAACGTTTTCATTTTCTTTTTTCCTCCTCACAAAGTGACTTTATGGGGTCAGACCCCATTAACGGGAATTTATGGGGTCTGACCCCGATTAATAAATAGATGAATAAGGCGCTGTATTTGTATGGAAAAATAAAAAGCCTCTGTCTCATCAAGAGACAAAGGCTGTTATCCTCTGCGGTACCACTCTCATTGCCGGCAAAAACCGACCGCTTAATTACATATCAATCAATATGTGATAAGGTAACGGTTATCAACCGTTCAGACTTACTGGAACATATCGTTTGGTCTGAAAGCTCCGGGGTGATCTTCTCAGGAGATCCGGATTGTCTCACACCATCCGACAACTCTCTGTACCTTTTCCTCCTGATACTTTTCCTCTTCAACGCAGCGTCATTATCATTTGGTCAATACTTTACCACCAAAAATGGAATTTGTCAACCGTCGTTAATGGGGTCAGACCCCATTAACAGAACTTTATGGGGTCTGACCCCGGCATCCGGACCCCGCATCCGGCATCAAAAAACTTTATAAAAAGCCTCTTCTACCGTATCTGCTGTCACCTGAAAGCTCCTGCCATCCAGTATCTCCAGACCGTTTACCTTAAGAGGATTTGGAAGTGCAGTTCGCTCTACCTGTTCTGCTCTGATCACTACCGGTTTGTTTACCTGAAGCGGCTTTACCTTTGAAGCATTTTTCATTGCCATGACTATTTTTTCCGAAAGAAGTTGATGTGCTTTTTCTCTTGGAAGCATCATGGCTCCGTAAGAATTCATTCCGCGCTTCACCTCACAGGTCACTACATCAGGCAGCAATCTCTTCGCTTCTGCGCATGCCTTATCATCTCCGCTAACCAAAAGCACCTTTTTCCCTTTTTCGCCGGCAATGGCTGCATCTATCCCGATTTCACCCACTTTTTCTCCATTTAGATACAGATTTTGGATCCCCATACTGCTGAAGGTATGTTCCAGAACAGCTCCCTTGGTGCCTGCCATAGCATGATATCCCAGGAGTACAACAGCGTCACATTCCTCCAGTCCAGGCATCCTTCCCCCGTCATGACTCCCGCAGATATAATAGTCTGCTTCTTTCGTCAATTCTTCCCAGATTACCGTACTGCTGTTTCCATGACAATCGTAGACATATACCTTGTCCGCACCGGCACTTTTCAGTGTACTGACACACACATTTACCTCATCCGTCATGTATCTCCTGCCCTCAGCAAAACGCATTCCTTCGTAAGGCAATACCTGCTCTCTGGTATAGATACCGCTGATTCCTTCAATATCCACCATCACATATATATTCATACCGGTCTCCTCCATCATCACTGCATAAAGCTCAAAAGACATCTCGACCCATGATACTCACTTTCCCAGTTAAAGCTACGGCGCATCACACCATCGTCAGAAGCAAAGCATTCCGGAAGCGCTGTCTTGTCAAAATTTTCAATTCCCAGTCCGCATCCGCCCTGATCCGCCATATGGTATATACTGCGAATACGTTCCATTTGCGCTGAGGTAAGAATTCCCGGCTTCACAGACGCAAGCGTGGTAACTCCTGTAAAAGCGCACATTTCCAAAAAATCCAGGTTCCTGTCCGCAGAAACTTTTTCCGTGAAGGCTGCACAATCCGGGTCAATCATAAAAAATTTACCGTTCTGAGGCAGGCGCATCATGGAATTAACACCATTTCTCACTGTCCATTCAAAGGAACGACCGCTGGTATCATCCCCCACTCTTTGCAGTGCATGGATTCCGGCAGACAGATGTCCGATCACATTACATCCAAGCACCAGCGACTGACCAACCCCCTCCTGGATTGCACGATACAGCTCTTTTACAATCATGGCAGTGGTTTTCGTCTGGTCATAAAAGCATCTGTCTTCTTTGCAGAAGGAAACTCCGTGCTCTCTCTCAAACAGTCCGCTGCCAAAGATATCTATCGTTGTGAAATCATGCTTGATCAAATCAAAGCCCATTCCGGCAATGGCTGCCGCATCTTTTTGAACTCGCTCCAGGGTATAAGGATGCGATGGATCCATGATCTGTCCGCCTGCACTAACCGCCAGCTTTGCCTCCTCCGGAATCCGTCCCAGAGTCAGCAGCGGCCGAAACCAGATACCTGTATTGACATCCTTTTCATGGATAGAGGATGTCAGTTTGTGCATATCAGGAAATCTGTCGTTAGGCATCCAAGGCCCTCCAATGTAGGCACCCGGTCCATAAGTACGGTTGAGCTGCCATCCATCATCGATAATCATATATGGCCTGTGCGTTGTTCCTTCTGTCATTTCGCACAGATATTCCGTTTCCTGAAGCACACTCTCCTTCGAAATATTACCATAAGCCCAATACCAGTTATTCACGCCGAAGACAGGCGTTTTCGGCAGGATCGGCTTCTCACACATACGTGAAGCAAAGCTGCATGCAGACTGATAGATTGTCGACTCTTTTTCTGAAATGCTCTGGATCACCTCTGCGGCCACAATCGCTTCCCGCAGATCTGTTCCCGCATTCCCACACATCAGATTCAAAAACAAAGTGATGCCGTGGGTATCAACCTGCCAGAAAGCAAAGCAGTTCGCTCCTGTCCTAACTCCATAACAGGCAGCCTGTCCGTCACCGATCAAATAACAGAACCAGGGGAGTACTCTATCCGCTTTTACTGATCTCCATTCCAAAGGAGCAAGATTTCCGTAGCTTCTCTCCCACTGGTCTCCCATCACCCTGTTAACAAAAGACAGATCTCCCTCAAACCGCAGTTTTAAATACTTTACAGGTTTTCCACCCGGGTAAACAATTATTTTGGCACAGTCATCCTGTACAATATATTCGTAAGAAACGGGACATTCCTCTTGGACTCCCCTTTCCTCAAACCGAAAAGACGAATCTTCCATCGCACCGGCTGCAAAATCCGGCTGACGCAGTACATTGACAAATTCCCTCCTCATCTCTTTTCCTTTCCGGACATGACTCCATCCTTCAAACAAATATGGTAAAATATCTGGCATCTTCCACATCCCGGTTGGCTGCAGAAGCATAATCGCACATCAGCATGGTATCCGTTCCCTGCGGTTCCTGAATGGCTACCCGACAGAGTGTCAATAATCTGTCATGCCGCAGCATCTGAGCTGAAACACTGCATTTCTTTCCCCATACACTCTTTTGGCCGAACATCTCCTCTTCCCTGCTGCCGATCCGTTTGGAACGTGCCAGAATAACAGGGCCTCGCTGTATGATACTCATCGGCTGTTTCACCATAAGTTCTCTGTTACATAATCCATCATTCGGATCCATCCATCGCCTGATGTGATAATCTTCCTGCGGCAAATCCTTCTGAAGTACCCCTGAAAAATCCAAAATATGAGGTGTCATATCAAATTTCATGCGGATCACCTGGCCATCCTTTATATGTTCCAAGGAAAACCAGCTTCCACATTCTGTTGTCTCATATGTCCTGTCTCCGATCACACGGACAATTGTTTTTTTGCTCCAGGCTGGTATCCTCAGATACAGTTTCTTTCCTTCCTTTATTCCTCTCACACTGACAGCTGCCTCTCCGCGGTCCACATAACCGGCGCCGATACGAAAAGAAACCTCTCCAAAACGGATACGGGACTGGATATACTGATTAATATAAAATCCGTCCTCTCCTTCCATGATGATCGACTCTGCAGCACTTGCAAATCCACGGGCCACATTATTCACACAACAATGCTGATACTTGGTTTCCGTCTGTGGTTCAGCGGCCCAGTGCCTTCCGGAACTGCGGACAAAAAATGCTCCATTTCTGCCATCTTCATATACTCCTGCCAGAAAAGCATTGAGAAAAGCCTTTTCCAGTGCCTCCATATAGGAAATCTCTCCGGTCAGACAAAATAATTCCCGACAAAGCCGCATCCAGTGAATCACATCACAGATCTCTGTA
>JAQYOA010000206.1 GCA_028727605.1 Lachnospiraceae bacterium | reverse complement strand
CGGTCTGGATTCTACGATAAAATCATCATTATCCCAGGATTTCGTCGCAAGTGTAACTCCGCAGGATGAACAGGCATCCTGGACGATCTGCCGGATTGTGGCAGGATAGGAAAGATTGGAGTCGTACTTGCGGTCAAATTTAGACATGTTGTCAAGGGCTTCGATTTTTACCGAAATATCCTGCATTTCTGATGTCTGAACGGTGAACGTTCCTTTTTTGAGAAGTTCCTCTGTTCCATCTGAAAGTACTACTCCAGAATATGCCGTCAATACCGCACCCTCAAAATCCATTCCGTCAAATCTTCCGTCCATATTATTCAGAGTTGCAGTGTATTTCCCTATGACCGACCCGCCAATGTCAAAACTGCTGGTCCCGGATGTCCCATCACTGATACTGTGTGACAGGAGATCATATCTTTCGATTGTCAGATTTGTTCCGTCTTTCATCCGGATTTTGTCCTGCTCCACCGTTTTCCTTGTTGCTCCACTGATCGCTTCTCGAAATGCGCTGCTTGTATTAATCATTCCATCACCTCTGTACTACGTCCACAGACACGCTTTTGTACCACACTTTCCCGTCTCCAATATCTCCTGCGCAGTCTTTTGATAATGTCCCGCGATAAGTTGTGATCGTAACATCTTCACCGTCATCCCGAAATGTAATCGGGAAAAAGCCAAGAATCATGCTGTTTTTGATTGTTTTTACTTCCTCTTCCGTAATCCATGACCATTTGATGCCGATTGTCTTCTTTTCTGCAATAGCTTCGCCTACCATTGTCCCGTCCAGGGTTCGCCCTGTGCTTTCCGACCATATGATCTCATCGTCAATTGTCATGGAGGTTGGACCTGGGAGACTTAAGTCTCCAGCTTTTAAAAGAAACATGCTTCCTCCTATCAGGTCACTCTGACCGGATTGTATCTTCTGTCAATTCCTTCTTTCGCTCTGGTTTCTGCAGTTGCAAGTTCTTCTCCATCAATATTGAACGACATTGACGCCAGAGCAGCTACCAATCTCATAACTGCATTGTTAATCAGTTTCTCAAGTTCCTCTTTTGAAACGTTTCCTCCGGCTCTCATGACTGCCTGGTCGACCATCGACTGCAGCTTGTCTTCCGGAGATACAATCTCTCCCTGTGTTTTGTTGTCTCCGATTACAGCAAGACGCGGCGTATTCGCTTTCACGAATCCTCCATTTGCTAAATAAGGAATCTGTGGTGCTGTAATGGTTGAAAGATGAAATCCAAAGCTTTTCCCTCCGATCGAAGGAACCCAATCCGGAACCGTAAAGCTCAAACGATTTAATGCTCGTATGGCTGTGTTGACTCCCGTCGTTATTCCGGAAATCATTCGGTTGAACGCGCCGATAATCGTATTGACCGGACCGCGGACACAATCTGCCATTAATTTCATCGCATCAGAAAATATTTTTCCGATGTCACTCCATGCTTTTTCCCAGTCTCCGTGTGCAAGATCCAGTACAAAATCCATAAGATCATTGAGTATGGACAAAATATCACCGATCACTTTGCTCACAGTCGAAAGCAAATATAAAAATTCATCTCCCAGGCCCTCTATTACTGGAGCTAAAATCGGCATGATCGTGCTTGCAATCCATTGTACAAACGGCTGTAACACTGTGTTCCATAACATTGTCACGAAATCTGCCATTTTCCCGATCAATTCAATGGTGCGGTCAAGCAGCGGTTGAATATTCTCCGAAAAAACATTCTGAAATTTACTGGATAATTTCGATAAAACAGGTGCGATATACGTATTGTATCCGTCAAATAGGGTGCCTACGATCGAGGACCATCCGGAAGCAAACGCTTCCATCATCGGACGGACATGTTCCTGATATGCTGCATTTATTTTGGAAAATGTATCTGTAACCAATTGATGCAGCGATTTCAATATAGTGGAAATCGGAGCAAGTGTATTCTCGATTGCGTCTTTAATTTTCCCGGAATTTTCTTCGATTGGTCTTAAAAAAATGTCAATCAAATCCCGACCGCACTGAGTTGCCAGATCCAGAACGCCAAGAAATCCATCTGAAAATATGCCGATCAGATCAGAAGTACACTGTTTTGCAGACGAACTAGAAAACACGGACAATATATCAGCAATGGCAACGCGGAAGTTTCCTACCATTTCATTGATTTCTGCATTCACATCAAAAACGGATATGAGGCGTTTTTTGATGTATTCTTTGCTTCCGGACAAATACAGATCGATTCCTCCAAGCAGGTTGTCCGAAATGGTTATCCCGATACTTGCCATGGACCCGGCTGTCTTTCCTGCATTCTCGGCTATTGAATCGAACAAACGATTCGCGGAATCCAAAACACTTTCATCAGTAAAAACAGATTTCAGTGTATTTCCAATTCCGCTGATATGTTTTCTTATCGAATCAATCCGATTCTCGCTGTCTCCGAAACCGATCTCAAATCCATTTTTAAACAGGTTTCCAAGTTCATTGCATCTGTCAATCAGCTTCTGAAGCTTGCTGTCCATTTTATCGACGGCTGTTTCTCCACTGGCCAGCGATCCATAATCAATATTGCTTCCGATCGAAGATCCTGCACTTCCAGAACTTGTGCTGTCCTGCGACTGTATTTTTTGGATTTTGTCAAATCCCATAAGACTCAGCTCTTTTGCTGCTGTTTTCGCCGCATCTCCGATTCCTTCCGTCGAACTTGCCAGGCTGTCCGCTGCTCCAGATGCATCCATCAAATCAGATGTCGTATTCTTCAGTCCGGATCCTTCGCTTGCTTTATTTCCTGTGATGAGCTCTGTGAAAGATTTGAATGCATTCGCAAGAGTACTCAGCTTTCCAAGCAGTGTATTGATCATCCGAATAACCGGTAAAAAGACATTGATTAGTCCCTGGCCGATCGTCGCCTTTAAGCTGTCGAACTGAAGCTTCAGAAGCCTCGTCTGGTTCGCCCACGATCCGGATGTTCTTGAAAAATCCCCTGTCGCAGATGCCAGCTGGTCTTGCACGAATGCATAGCGAAGTGCCACTTTCTCTGCTTCCGACATTTTTGCAGTTACTTTTCCGTATCCGTTGGCCAATGCATAGGAATCCAGAGCACTCTGCGTCATAACGATTCCGAGTTCTTTCAGAGTCTCTGTTTCTCCGGAAAATACAGATTTCAGCTTCGTATACGCTTCTTCCTGTGTGATGTTATAAAATGATGCAACATCTCCGGCCAGACCTGTGAGCGTTGTTCCCATATCATAGGCCTGCTCCTCTGTGAATCCAAATGCCTTTGCCATGGATCCGAATGTTCCTGTGAATTTCTTCGCCATGGTTTCCGATAATCCAAAGGAAGCTGCCGCACTTTGAGCAAATTCATCCACCTTTTCAGTCATGGACGGAAAAGTCACGTCCACAACGTTCTGAACCTCTGCCAGGTCTGAGCCAAGTTCAACACAGCTTTTTCCAAATTCGATTAATTTTTTTGTTGAAAAAGCTGCGGCCAGAGTTGTGGCGGCTTTTTTTGCCGTACTCTCGATACTTGTTATCTGTTTTTCAAATTGTTTTTGGTTGACCGTCAAATCCAGTTTGATCTGTCCGTCATTGTATGACATATATACCACCTGCCTCCGTCTTGGGACATCGGCACATGGCACTACTTGTCCTGATTGATTCTTACTTCAAATTCCTTTCTGCAGTGCCTCGCCTGACATTTCAGGAACACTCCCCTGCATACTGCATCTTTTTCATACTGTACTTTTTGCTCATGTCCGCAATATGGACATTTTACTTTTCTTTTTTCAATCTCTGTTCACCCCTGCCATCTTTTTGAACGTATCAAGCAGCCCATCCAGAACCGCATTGAGCTCTTCTTTTGACACTTCTTTTGCCTTTTTCTCTCTCCACTCTCTCCGGATGCGGAGCTGATTCTGCGTAAAATTCCGAAGCACATCTTCATTTTCTTCGGAGCGGATTGCTACGATTCGACCCAAAGGTGTATCTGGGCCGAGTCCGGAAACAAGACTTCGAAACTCAGCCCACTTCATTCCATTAAGGTCCCTGGAAAGACGAATCCCGTACTGCGTCTGGAACGATGATATGATCAGGTCAAAATCATCGATCAAGTCGTAGTACGGGTCCTCACTCTCCCACAGAATTTTCCTCTTCGCCTGTATCGCAGATCAGATCAATTGCTGCCTCAATCAGCGTTCTGAAATCATTAAACTTCAGCTTCAGTTTTCCGATTTTCTTTCTGTCCTTCTCGCTGAACATCATCTCATACATTTCATTCAAGGATTTCGGGGTGGTTCCATCTTCATTCCCTAATTTCCCCATGATTTTCAACACTGTTTCGGCATCTGCATTGACCTCGTATTCTTCCCCTTTGATTTTAATCGACGGGTTCTCTCCGAATTTCAGCTTTTCCGTAATGTCTTTGACCACTTTATCCTCCTTATGCTGCCGTCGTTACTTCCGGCTTTCCGTTGCTCATGACATCAAATTCCAGTGGAGCAACCGCAGTAGACTCGCCGGATCCGATATTTTTCACATTGAACACAGCGCCCGAAAGTTTTACTACGGTTCCGTCCGGGAATGTCCAGCTAAAATCTTTTTCTACATCTCTTCCGTTTTTGAAAGCCATTGCTGCAACAGCATCATTTCCGGCGTCTCCGACATTTCTCTTTGCTGTTACGGAAATTGTAAGCTTCTTCGCTGTCATTAACCGTCTTGCCCATCCCTCCTGGTCAAACGGCGTCCATTCTTCTACACCATTGTCAAAAGATACCGAAAAGCTTACGCAGTCTGCGATATCTTTCATGGATGCTGTTCCGCTGGTCGAAGTATCAACCTGGAACTGATTTTCATAACAAGGATATACTCCTGTTCTTCCTGCCATTTTCTTACCTACCTTTCGTATACAAATTCTGCTTCGATTACCATCTCATAAATACCGGATTCATCCGTTCCAACCCCTACAGGTTCGTCTGTAAGAGGACGTACAAAAAGGATGTCCTTTTCGTTTATCCTCTCCTCTTTTACCTGCACAAGATTCTCAAACAGGGCTATCGCGGCTTTTTCCGTGTCGGATGGGGATTTGTTCCAATGAACTAAAAAGCTCACCTTTTTCGAGCCGTAGGTGAGTTCTCTGCCTACTCCATGCTCGTATCTGCTTCCGTCTTTAAACGGATAAATTCCAATGCTCTTCTGTTCTTTCGCGTCAAGCTTTCCGATATAGACGTGCTCAGCAAGAACCATCCCCTTTACAAGCAGCTGGATATCTTCTAAATACAACTGTTTCATAAGCCGGCAAGCCTCCTGTAATGTTCTTTGAATTTCGAAGGAGCAAATTGTTCCTTGCTCCCTCCCGGTTCCCAATCCCGAAACCAGTGTGCTTTTGCATTGGGATTTCCATCATGATTGACACGATGTACTTTTCCATCTTTGTCCTTGTATTCTTCCGACCACGGCCCACGGTGAAAATGATATTCCGGATGATAATACAGTCTTCTTGCATAGGGTCCTTCGTGGATAATTGCAACTGTTCCGTTTCCGGATCCGGATGTATCCACGTACATCTTTTCCCCCTGCAGAGCTCCGTCCATACGCGGTACTACTTGCGCCTGTACAATTTCTGTATGCAGTTCTTCTGCCGTCAGCTCCAGCGCCGTTTGTGCTGCACTTGTCAGCTGTTTCATCCTCTGTGCATTGATCGTCACTTTTGAGTTGACCTTGATCATATCAGCAGCACCTCCGTATAGTTCACTGTTCCATCCGGGTTTCTTGCTTTCGACCCCTGTAAAATCCTTCTTGATTTTCCAAATATCGTTGCCGTTCCGCCGGATATTACTGGAAGCTCCGGGCAGATATCTCCCGGGAATAACGCTGAGCCGGTAATTTCAACCAGCTTTTTCTCTGTCGTCAGCACCGTTTTTGCCTTATCCTGATAATTGCATTTTTTTTCTACAATTACGGTAGGATATGGTTCTCCGCTTTCCTGAATTCCTTCCGGTTCAATTTCGAGCCGTATTGGAGTCCTGCACCAAGACTCCAACACTAAACACGGCCATCCCATCTCATCACCTCAACAGTCTACAGCAAAGACCCGTCTGGTTCAGCTGCTCATAAACGTCCCTTCGCATCGGGATCCCTTTCTGTATTGTCACATTCCAGGACTCCCCAAACTGCATCGATACGCCGTTGATGCTGTAGCCATTCAGGATCATGTCGAATACTTCTCTGTTCTTAAACTCAAATTCCGCCTGCTGGCAGCAGACTTCCTGCACCAGTTCCTGTTGGAATGGCGTCAGGTTCTCAAATCCAACATCCACAATCCGGTTGTATGTAAGAGAATCGATGTGCCTGCTTGCCTGTTTCAGGTATTTTGTTAATTCTTCCACGTCATCATCAAATGCTGTTCCATGAAACACATTCAGATAATACGTTTCCTCTGCATACGGCGTATGGTTCATTTATTTCTCCACATTCTTTTTCTTTGGCGGCTCTTTCAGTTCCTCATTTTCTTTCTCAGCTGCTTTCAGTTTTTCAGCAAGCTTCTCATACTCCTCATATGGAACCGTTTTCCCACGTCCATAAGCAATCAGGGCTCCGTTGTCATCATAGATGTCATATCCGGAGTCCTGGTAGGATTTTTTCATTTTTTCGTCAATGCTGTATTCCTTATTTCCTTTTACTGCCCTCATTTTCTGCCTCCTTAGGTTGCCGAGATATTCATCGCGCATCCTTCGATCTTCTTCTCAAGAAGGAACAGGTCTCCATAGCTCCGGTTCTGGTACAGATATCCGTCCGCTGTTCTGCTGTCTGTTCCCGGTGTAAACAGCTTGATATAGCTGTATTTGTCTCTGCACACGACACAGGTCGGATGGATCAGGATCCAGTTGATCTGTTTTGCGTCTTCTGCAGCAACGCATCCATCTGTGAAATTGTATTTCGTCTTCATACGTGCTGCCGGAACCATCTTAATTGTAACGTCATCCAGGCTGTGTACTTTCCGGTTGATGGTCGAAGGAGTGTTGACTGTGATGGAACGGTCGATTCCTTCTGCCTGCTTCACAATCTTTCTCATTGTCGGTGTTACATACAGAATTCTTCCTTCTTCCGGTACGCCTGCCTCGTCCATAATAGCCATTTCTGTATCAAATGCTTCCAGGAAGTTCGCGGCTGTAACGACAGTGGAATCGATGCGTCCGGAATATTTGGTAAGTTCCGTATGCAATTTAGAGAACCGATAGGAATCTTTCTCGGGGATCGCCTGTTCCGTCTCAAACGTGTTCTGAATGTTTGCCACGGAAAGCGTGAGATTTGTCTCATCGATATCCATCGGGTCAATAAAGAACTCAATGTCTCTGTCGTGTTCCAGTTTTTTTGCCTCCCAGTCGTTTCCTAAAGTTCCGCTGTTGAACCCAGGTGTTCTGGTATGATCCTTATATCCGGATACTGTCATTCTCGGAAGCTTGATTGTCTGCGCATTGATGAATCTCACATTAGCGTTGCTCTTTGTCAGATCATCTGAGCAGGATTCCTTTGCGTACTTCTGCTGCAGCAAGTTTGTAAACTGTTCTGCGTAATCGTATACTGCCATTTAATTTTCCTCCTTAAAGTCCAAATGCATTTCTTAATTCTTCGTCATTGTTTGCCTGTTGCCCGTTCTGCTGCGCTCCCATCTTAAATCCGCCCGCTCCGGCCGGCTGAGGTTTCAATGCAGGGACATCCTCAAGCACCTTGTTCAGTGCGTTTTTGATGCTCTCTTCATTCATTTTCCCGTCCTGGCCAACGACCTGGCTCAGATCTGCCAGTTTCAGCACATAGGGAATCGTTTTCGCATCAATTCCAAGAGAAACTGCTGCCATGGTTGCTGCACTCTCTACCCTTGCCCTCTGTTCTGACGCCTGTGTCTGTGCAAGCTGTGTCTGAATCGCTTTGATATCCGGCTGGCTGGCTGCTTTCTTCTCTTTGAACGTTGCGATTGCCTGCTCCGCTTCCTGCTGACTCAACCCCTGCTTTTTGAAGTAGTCTTTCAGCGCTGTATCTTCCTTCGCTGCCATTGTCGTATTCAGCATCTGCTGAATTCGCTCATAATCTACTTCCGGAGCTCCACTCTGCGATCCGGCTGGCTGTTCTGTTCCTCCTTGTTCTCCTCCACCGCCTCCGTCCGGAGACAGGAACATCATTCGAATGTTTCGGTAATTCATTTTTCTTCCTCCTTTTTCCCTTTGCTTTCCTTCAGGATCTCAACCAGAAAAAGCCCCTCAAGGTGCTTTGCCCGTTCTTCTGATACATCAAAAATTTCGTTCTCTTTCCTGGTCTTCAGATCGTTCTCTTTATCCCGAAACGGGATCTTTACCTTCACCCTCAATTTATCACCTCCCTTCACGGTTTTTCGCTTTACGCAGCGTTTTTCAGTTCTATTCTTGCGCCGGCGCAAATCACAAAAATGGGCATAAAAATACCACCGGCCTCTCGACTGGTGGTGTTAAATCATATTCGCCGCAGTACCTACAATTCCTTTTGCCAGGTCTGCCGCCTTTTTCATCAGGCTGTTTTCTTCCAGATATTCTAAGCCTTTCAAGGTCAATTCCGGTCTGCTCAGCACTACACGCGGATATCCGCAATTCATAGTGTTCCAGGTTTCTCCTCCTGATATATAGCCCTCCTTCAGCAGCATTGCCATGAGCCTGCTCCACTTTGGAACAGAAAGCCCTAACGCCTCCGCTGAGATGCTGTTCCGATCAAATTCTTCGAGATCCATCGAATTCTGCAAGATTCGAAGAATTTTATAGATTATTCGAAAATCATCCATTTTGTTCTCCCGACCTTTTTCTTGAAATTACGAAAATCGGCGTAAAATATCATCGTCCTATCGACCGGTGGTGTTTATGTTTACGCTATTTTATTTTCCAGATTTACATCAAGACCAAAGTCTTTCAAATCCTGTTCCTTAATGTCTAATTCAGTTTTAAGGATATCAAGCATTTCATAATATGCCAAGCGCCGTCCTGCAGCGAACTGGTCATTTTTATCTTTTTTGCTTTCTTCTACTGCATCATTGGCATTTTCCAATAATCTGGCTATTAAGAACTTGATTCCTTCTCTAGTTAATGCGTCATTCATCATAATCACCCCTAACTTTAAGTTCTTCAACCCGGTCCTGGATAGATTGGTTGAAGTTCCTAATTTCCTTGTTCCAGTGACGTTTTAAGCCTTCCTGCATGCGTGGATCCAGAGAGTCCCAATCCATTATATGCTGCTCCGGATGAGAAATCTTATCTTCATGCTCCGAAATTTGCTTTCTGTACTTTCGAATCGCCCTTTTTAATGAATCAGATCCCTGATTCTTGATGTCAGATTCTGCGAATATTTGCAAATTCATCTTTAGTGTTTCCTCGTTTTTCTTTATTATACCAGAACCGGAAGACTTTGCAATAGGTTTCGACGCAGCTTCTTCAATTGTCTTTCCTTGGACAGATTTCATCGTCTCTACTTGGTTCTTCCATCCATCACGCTTTACCGCATACCGTTTCTGATTTTCCTCATCCAAGGAAAATTTTTCCAGACGTTCATACTTCTCGGCCTGCCGCTCTGCATACTGCTGCCGGGCTTCTATCTTATTTTGCTCTTCCAGAGCTTTGATTTCTTTTCTGCTGTACGTTCCGTCTACTGGCGGACTTGTGTCTTCAAAGTATGTCGTATGTACGTCTTTACATCTTGGATGGTACAGCCCCGCTGCTATCGCGGTTGACATCAGGGGATATGGACCATCTTCTTTTGATCCACCGCTCCAGACATCATCAATCAGCACCTTTCCGCAGAACGGGAGGCATTTCGGGCAGGCGTTCCCTCGCTTATTCATGATGACTGTATGGATTCCCCATTCCTGCCTTTTTGTTCCCTCTCCCTGCAAATAAGCACGTTTCACTGCTGTTCGAATCGCCATATCCGCATAATCCGAAAGTGTATGGATCGCTCCGTTTGCATAAGTGATACAGGAAAGGCCATTGGAAAGCATTTCCTTCGTTGCCATATCCACTGCCTTCTCATAAGTTGTTCCGCCAGCGTTGGCATACACCTGCGCATTGTATATTGCTTTTCGGTATTGGTCTTCTGATCGTCTTAGAATCGCCGTTTCCGCCTTTTCCATATCGTCTCTCGTTGCTTTGATCAGTGCTTCCAATTTTCGTTCGTTGACACGGAAGAATTCTCCCTGCATGGTGCTCGAGTTTCTTTTGTATCCTCGAAATCCCTTCTGAATCGCTCTCAGGATCTTTATTTCCTGCTCCATTTCTCCTTTGTCTTTTGCCTGCCGGATCAGCTCTTCTATGGAGGCATTCAGGTCCTTAAATTCTTTTCCAAATTTCTCCTGATTTTTTGTCCGGTATTCTTCCAGTGCTTTTAGCTGTTCAACCTGCCACTGTGACCACTGAATTCCCTCTTCTGTTTCTTCGGCTCTATGATGATCCATATTCCGGATCATAGATCGCATCAATTCTTCCTCGATTTTTTGGAAGGCTTTTGCAAGATCGTACTCATCCATTTGCCATCACCCGAAATCCCTGTGCACGGAACATTCTTTTCTGCTCCTTTAACTGCGTAACGCTCTTGCATCGGTCACAGCGTAATTCTGCGTACTCTTTCTTTTCGATCGCGTAAATTCCAAGAGGAACCTGCTCCTTTGCGATTTCAAGAAGCCCCTGGTACTCCTTCTTCGACATCTGGTAGATTTTCTTTCCTACTTTTACTTTCATCCTGTTCCTCCGTATTCGCGTGAAAACCTCCTGCGGACAGACTGATGCTTGGTTCTTCCAGCGTCTGAATTCCCATTTCCGCTTTGATTCTTGCTACCTCTTCATCTTTCCATGTCTGTTCCTTGTTGTCTCGATAGAGTTCATCAACCTGCGCTTCAACGCTCATGATCGGACTGCTTGGTCTTGCTTTGGCCATTGTCTCTATTTGTGATTCGAAGGACGGATTTGCATATTCTCCAAATGTTACTTCCACCTTAACCTCTTCTGTCTGCTTTTTCGCAAGCACTCTGTATGCGTTGACACTCGCTGCTACCAGCTCCGGAATAGTCTCCTGTAATGCCTCAATGATTGCATTTCTGGTATACAGTGTTGTCTTCTCTTTTTCTCTTTGCGCTTCCGCATTGTCCAACTTTTTCGTATCAATTCCAAGCGTAGACG
>JAQYOA010000205.1 GCA_028727605.1 Lachnospiraceae bacterium | reverse complement strand
TAATATATTTATGTTAACTTATGTGGTGCACATTCTAATCTTCTTCAATATGCTCTTGTCCTTGCGCGATAATTGTACGAACATGATCATCTGCAAGAGAATAAAATACCGATTTTCCCTCACGTCTGCTTTTTACCAGCTTATTCTGTTTCAAAATACGAAGCTGATGAGAAATTGCGGACTGTGTCATGTGTAGAGCCTCCGCAAGATCACAGACACAGACTTCTGCTTCGAAGAGCACAAACAGAATCTGAATTCTGGTGGAATCACCGAATACTTTAAACAGTTCTGCCAAATCATACAGTTCTGTTTCGGCTGGCATGGTTTCATTCACTATCTTGAGAAGATTCTCGTGTATTTCAAAAGAATCACAGCAATCTTCCCGTTCTATTATCTTTTCTGTCATCCTTTATTTTCCTTTCGAAATCCAATCTGACCATTACAGCTTTTTGACAAACAGGGCACGGATCGCATTTAAAACTGCAATTATCATAACACCAACGTCGGCAAAAATGGCGGCCCACATGTTAGCAATACCGACCGCACCAAGGAGGAGACAAATGATTTTGACTCCAATCGCGAAATAGATATTTTCATAAACAATTCGAATACATTTTCGTGAAATCCGAATTGCTTTCGCTATCTTTAGCGGATCATCATCCATAAGAACAATATCTGCGGCTTCGATTGCAGCATCAGAACCCAGCGCACCCATCGCGATACCGATATCTGCGCGTGATAATACCGGAGCATCGTTGATTCCGTCACCGACAAAGGCCAGCTTCTCTTTTTTCTGTTTTGATGAAAGAAGTTCCTCAACTTTTGCAACTTTATCGCTGGGAAGGAGTTCGCTGTATACTTCCTGAATCTGCAATTCTTTTGCGGCCTGGTCTGCAGCAGCCTTGGAATCGCCGGTCAGCATGACAAGCCGTTTCATGCCGGATTTCCGGAGGCTTTTTACCGCTTCAATGGCATTGGGCTTCAAAAGGTCTGTAATTAAAATATGCCCGGCATAGGCCCCTGCGACCGCAATATGGACTACCGTTCCGGCCTGATGGCAGTCTTTATAGGAGACTCCAAGGCGTTTCATCAGCTTTGCATTGCCGACTGCGACAAAAATCCCATCAACCTTTGCGGTGACACCGTTTCCGCTGATCTCTTCGATCTCCGTGACGCGGCTGCGGTCCAATGGCTTTCCGTAAGCGCGCTGCAAACTTTTACTGATCGGATGGGAAGAGGAACATTCCGCCAGTGTGGCATATTCCAGCAGTTTTTCACGTTCCATATCACTGTGATGAATGCCGCTTACCTCAAAAACACCCTGTGTCATGGTACCGGTTTTATCAAACACAACTGTCTTTGTCTGAGAGAGCGTTTCGAGATAATTGGATCCTTTAATCAGAATTCCTTCCTTACTGGCTCCACCGATTCCGGCAAAAAAACTAAGAGGAATACTGATCACCAGTGCACAGGGACAGCTGATAACGAGAAATGTCAGGGCCCGGTAAACCCAGGTTCCAACCGCTGGATCTATTCCAAGGAATAAACGTACCAGTGGGGGAAGAATGGCAAGTGCCAGAGCACTGTAGCAGACGATCGGCGTGTAGTAACGGGCAAATTTTGAAATGAAGTTTTCTGATTTTGATTTTTTTGAGCTGGAATTTTCGACAAGATCCAGGATCTTTGAAACGGTAGATTCTCCAAACTCTCTCGTTGTCTGGACTTTGATAAGACCTGTCATATTAATGCAGCCGCTGATAATTTCATCCCCTGCAGAGGCATCTCTTGGAAGGCTTTCTCCGGTTAAAGCACTGGTATTCAATGTGGTGGTTCCTTCCAGTATAATACCATCGATGGGGATCTTTTCTCCAGGCTGTACCACGATCACAGAACCTGTCATTACTTCATCCGGATCCACCTTTTCAAGAACTCCGTTTACTTCGATGTTTGCATAATCCGGTCGAATGTCCATCAGTTCGCTGATATTTTTTCTGCTTTTCCCAACGGCATAGCTTTGAAATAGTTCTCCGATCTGATAAAACAGCATAACGGCTACACCTTCTTTGCAATCACCCAGCAAAATCGCTCCGATGGTTGCAACAGACATCAGGAAATTTTCATCAAAAACCTGTTTGTTTCGAATCCCTTTCCAGGACTTTTTCAGAATATCATATCCGATCGTAAAATAGGGAATCAGAAATAAAAGAAACTGCAGGGGTGCTTTCAGGGGAAGCAAAGACAGAACAACCATCCAGGCGGTTGTGATCAGAATTCGAGCCAGCATCTTTTTCTGCTTTTTATTCATAACTTTCTCCGTTCTGCTGCATGTTACAGGAATCTATCCTATGGCTGCAATAAATTGATAAATGACAGGGATTACAAATAAATTTCG
>JAQYOA010000204.1 GCA_028727605.1 Lachnospiraceae bacterium | reverse complement strand
TATTCGTTTATTTGCGGAACATGTTGGCCCGAATGTAAAAATAAAAGCTGCAGGGGGGATTTCTTCTCTTTCGGATGCCAGAAAATTTTTGGAGCTTGGAGCAGATCGGCTGGGAACAAGCAGGATTGTAAAAATTGTCAGGAAGGAAGAGGAAAGCGGCTGCAAAATATGAATGAAAATTTAATCAAAGAGATGATTGCATTGGCGATGAAACAATTGAAATTTTCCTATGCGCCCTATTCGGGATATAAAGTCGGAGCAGTTCTCCTTACAAAAGAAGGGAAGTTCTATACCGGCTGTAATATCGAAAATGCAGCATTTACACCTACCAATTGCGCGGAACGTACTGCTTTTTTCAAAGCCATCAGCGAAGGAGAAAAGAATTTTTCAGCGATCTGTATTGTAGGAGGAAAAGACGGGAGAGTGGAAGAATATGCTTCTCCCTGCGGTGTCTGCCGCCAGGTCATGATGGAGTTTTGTAATCCGGATACGTTTCAGATTATTTTGGCAATCAGCAAGGAGCAGTATGAAATCTTTTCTCTGAAGGAATTGCTTCCAAAGGGATTTGGGCCGGGGAATCTATCTTGACAAAAAAGGAGTGTGCTTATTGATATGACAGCGGATGAACTGAAAAGAATGCCAAAAATCGACCTTCATTGCCATCTGGATGGTTCACTTAGCAAAAAGTTTTTGCAGAAGCGGCTTGCAAGGACTGTTTCATCGGAAGAAATTGAGGTTTCATCCAATTGTAACAGTCTGGAAGAATATCTGGAAAAATTTGCCCTTCCCTGTTCCTGCATTCAGGATGAAGAAGGGCTCGAGGAAGCAGGAGAAGATATCCTTGAGACAATGAGCCTGGAAAATGTGTGCTATGCAGAAATACGTTTTGCACCTCTTCTGTCGGTAACAGAGTCTATGGATTGCGCTCAGGTGATTGCAGCGCTTCTTCGAGGGCTGGAGAAGGGAAAAAAGAAATTCGGAGTTGAATATAATGTAATAACCTGTGCGATGCGAAATCACAGTGAGGCGGATAATCTCCGAATGATTCAGACAGCACGGGAGTTTCTTGGAGCTGGTGTATGTGCTGTGGATCTTGCCGGGGCAGAAGCACAGTATCCGATGAGTGAATTTATGGAGCTGTTTCGTAAGACAAAAACAATCGGAATGCCTTTTACAATTCATGCCGGAGAATGTCAGAGTGCACAAAATATAGAAGATGCCCTGACTGTTGGGGCAGACAGAATCGGTCACGGGATTGCCATGCAGGGAAATGAGAGACTGAAGAAGATAGTACGGGAGTCTGGGATCGGTGTGGAAATGTGTCCGATCAGTAATCTGCAGACAAAGGCAGTAAAAAATCCCATGGATTATCCGATCAGAGAATTTCTGGATGCCCAAATTGCCGTTTCTGTGAATACGGATAATCGTACAGTGAGCAATACTTCTTTGACGAAAGAACTGCAATGGGTTCAGAACAGGTACGGTATCAATGATAAAGAGGTACTTCTTCTCATGGAAAATGCAGCAAAAACAGCATTTCTGGAAGAAACGAAAAAAACAGAGCTGTGCAGGAAAATCAGGAAATTTGTCATCGAATAAAAATGAGGTGAAAACAGTATGAGAGAATATCGGAGAATTATCTTAATTGTTCTGGATTCCCTTGGAATCGGAGCAATGCCGGATGCGTCCGGATTTGGAGATGAGGGGGCTGATACTCTGGGACATATTCTGGAGCGCATGGAAACACTTGAAATTCCTAATCTGAGAAAGCTGGGCCTGTTAAATCTTCACACAGCAGGGAAAATGCAGGGAACTGACAAACCCGTCGGCAGGTACCTGCGTCTTGGCGAGGTGAGCAACGGAAAGGATACCATGACCGGACACTGGGAAATGATGGGAGTCCGAACAGATCAACCGTTTCGGACTTTTACGGAGCATGGATTCCCTCCGGATCTGATTGCTGAATTGGAAAGACGTTGTCATAAAAGAGTGATCGGAAATAAGAGTGCCAGCGGAACTGCAATTATAGAGGAACTTGGAGAGGAAGAAATCAATACCGGTGCGATGATTGTCTATACATCGGCGGATTCTGTGCTGCAGATCTGTGGAAATGAAGAAACATTTGATCTTGAAAATCTATATCGCTGCTGTGAGATTGCAAGAGAGATCACAATGAAAGAAGAATGGCGGGTTGGACGCGTCATTGCAAGGCCTTATGTGGGAAAAAGGAAGGGTGAATTCCGCCGTACAAGCAATCGCCGGGATTATGCGTTAAAGCCAACGGGTCCTACAGTTTTAAATCTGCTCTCGGAGGAAGGATATGATGTGATCGGCGTGGGGAAAATCCAGGATATTTTCTGCGGGGAAGGCATAACGAAATCATACCATTCCGACAGTTCGGTTCATGGAATGGAACAGACGATTGAAATCTGCCGTGGAGAGTTTTGCGGACTCTGTTTTGTTAACCTTGTTGATTTTGATGCCCTGTGGGGACATCGCAGAGATGTGGAAGGTTATGCAAAAGAACTTGAGAAATTTGATCGAAATCTGGGTCTGCTTCTGTCAGAGATCAGAGAAAATGATCTTTTGATGCTGACGGCAGATCACGGAAACGATCCCACCTATAAAGGGACTGATCATACAAGAGAATATGTGCCGTTGATTGCCTATTCGCCGAAAATGGAAGGCGGAAAAGTTTTGAATAACGCAGATACTTTTGGCGTGATCGGAGCAACGATTGCCGATAATTTTGGCATCCCCATGCAGAAAGACATGGTGGGAACATCCATTCTCGACCAGCTGATCTGATCGGCAGCAGGACAGATAGAAACGGGTCAGAAGAAACAGGTAAGGGAACTTGGTTCGGAGAAAGCGGATCTGGAATAAATAATAGAAAAGGGGAAATAGGATGAACGAAGTATATGAAAAATTGATCACCTGTCGGGAAAGTGTGATGGCAAAGACGGATTTTTGCCCCGAAGTGGCCCTGATTCTCGGCTCTGGTCTTGGAAATCTGGCAGACGAAATTCAGATTGTACAGACGGTTGACTACAGTGAAATCGAAGGCTTTCCTGTTTCCACGGTGGCAGGTCACAAAGGAAGATTTGTCTTTGGGTACATGGAAGAAGTGCCGGTTGTGATTATGCAGGGGAGAGTGCACTATTATGAAGGATATCCCATGAAAGATGTGGTTCTGCCCACACGGCTGATGGGAATGCTCGGAGCCAAAAAGCTGATTCTGACAAATGCAGCCGGAGGAATTAATACGACTTATCAGCCGGGAGACTTTATGTTGATTACGGATCATATCACAACGGCGATTCCAAGCCCGCTGATCGGAGAAAATATTGAGGAACTGGGTGTGAGATTTCCGGATATGAGTGAGGTCTACAGTGTGCGTATGCGTGGCATTATCAAAGAAGAGGCGAAGAAGCTTTCCATTTTGCTTCGGGAAGGTGTTTATGTACAGCTGACAGGTCCCGCCTATGAAACACCTGCGGAAATCCGCATGTGCAGAAGCTGGGGCGGTGACGCGGTTGGAATGAGTACCGCCTGTGAAGCAATGGCTGCCCGGCATATGGGAATGGAGGTCTGCGGAATTTCCTGCATTACCAATCTGGCAGCTGGAATGGCTTCCGGGAAACTGGATCACAAAGAAGTCCAGGAAACGGCAGACCGTGTGGCGGAACAGTTTAAAAAACTGATTCGGGCAATTGTCCGCAGACTGTAAGCTTCCTGATTTTCGGGTTGATTTTTCAGGTGTTATATTTTATACTTAAACACAGTTTGAAAGAAAACCGTTTGGTGAGAGAAAGGAAAGTTTCATGGAGACATTTTTGCAGATTGGTGTGATTTCTTCTACCCATGGGATCCGCGGCGAAGTGAAGGTATACCCGACAACGGATCCGGAGCGTTTTTTTGATTTGGACAGAGTGTTTCTGGATACAGGCAAAGAAAAAAAGGAACTTCATGTGGCCGGTGTTCGTTTTTTTAAACAGTTTGCGATTGTGAAATTTAAGGGGATTGACAATATCAATGACATTGAAAAGTACAAAGGCTGCAGTCTGTTTGTCAATCGTGAAGATGCCGTTCCTTTGGGGGAGGATGAGTATTATATTGCGGATCTGCAGGGACTGGAGGTTTACACGGAAGACGGAGTTCTCTTCGGTGTTCTTCGGGATGTAATGGAAACGGGAGCCAATGATGTCTATATTGTTGATTCCAGGGAACATGGAGAGGTTCTGATTCCGGCGATTCGTGACTGCATACTGGAAGTTGATCTTTCGGAGCATCGCATGATGGTACATCTGCTTCCGGGGCTGGTGGAGTAAAGACGACTAGGAGGTTTGACAGTATGAGATTTCACGTATTGACGCTGTTTCCGGAAATGATTGAGCAGGGAATTCATACCAGTATCCTGGGGCGTGCGATCCAGAATGGTTATCTCCAGGTAGAGACCACAAACATCAGGGACTTTTCGGCAAACAAATTTCATCGTGTAGACGATTATCCCTATGGCGGGGGAGCGGGTATGGTGATGGAAGCCGAGCCTGTCTTTCGCGCACATCAATCTGTGACGGAAAAGCTTGGCAGGATGCCGAGAACGATTTATCTGACTCCACAGGGCAAAGTGCTCAATCAGACAATGGTGGAAGAGTTTGCTCTTGAGGAAGATCTGATTCTTCTCTGCGGGCACTATGAGGGAATTGATGATCGGGTTCTTCAGGAAGTGGTGACGGATTATGTGTCCATCGGGGACTATGTGCTCACAGGAGGGGAACTTGGAGCGATGGTGCTCATTGATGCGGTTTCCCGTTTTGTTCCCGGAGTTCTGAGTAACGAGGAGTCTTCGCAGTTTGAATCCCTTCAGGATAATTTACTGGAATATCCGCATTACACACGTCCGGAGGAGTGGCACGGAAAAAAAGTACCGGAAGTACTGCTTTGCGGTGATCATAAAAAAATTGATGCCTGGCGTCATGAAGAATCATTCCGCCGTACAAAAGAACGTCGTCCGGATCTTCTGGAAAATGCATTCCTGATTACCTGTGCCTGTGATGAGACACAGCCGGGAGCAGAGCAGATCCATAAACTGATGGACGAATTGACACGGTATGGGAAATCGATAGATCTGGCAAGAAAGAAAATACGCAGGCAAAAGAATCGGTTTGGTGAAAAAGAATTTCTGCTTCTTCAGATTCCGATTGAACCGGCGCCAGATGCTCCTGTGATGGATCCGGGGGAATATACGGAGAATTTCTATGGCAGAAAAACGCCTCTGGTTCTGATTTTATCCGGAGGAGAAGAAATGGCCGACGAACAGTGGAATGAAAAGGCATTTCTCATTGAGTCGGATCTGTGCGCCCGTGGCTTTCTGATTGTCGCATTGGTTCGGGAAGTTCCCTTTGGGGAAGGGCTGAAGCGATTTTCTTTTACTCTTCGTGATTTGATTTATACCGGAAAATGGAAAAATGAAAAAATACTTGCATCTGCTGATGCTTTATAGTATAATATTCTCTGTTGTGAGAAAAGAGATGGTCCGCTGTTGCATAAGGCATTAAGAACATCCAGTGAAAAAAGGAGATAAAAACATGAACGACATTATTAAGAAAATTGAAGATGCACAGCTGAAAGCAGAAGTTCCGGAGTTCCGTGTTGGTGATACGGTAAGAGTTTACGGTAAGATCAAAGAGGGTAACCGTGAGCGTGTACAGGTATTCGAAGGCGTTGTTCTTAAGAGACAGGGCGGCGGAAGCAAAGAAACCTTTACCGTACGTAAAGCATCCAACGGTGTAGGCGTTGAGAAAACCTGGCCGGTTCATTCTCCGAACGTAGAGAAGGTAGAAGTGATCAGACGTGGTAAAGTAAGACGTGCAAAACTGAACTACCTGAGAGCTCGTGTTGGAAAAGCTGCTAAGGTAAAAGAATTAGTAAAATAATGCGTTGACGGAAGGCCGGAGGAACCAGTTTTATGTTTCTCCGGCCTTGTAAGTTGCCATGCAATTTGGAATAATAAGTGACGAAGATGAAAACGGAGCTTTATCATGGGAATGAATACCAGATATGTAAAAGAATATTTTTATAAAGAAAAAATTCGTTCGGTATTTGCATGGATCGTTGAGATTGCAGCAGCAATTCTCCTTGCAGGGATTTTTTCCTGGTTTTTCTGTAAAAGTGTGGTTGTTCAGGAAGGTTCTATGGAACCGACTCTGACAGCGGGCGAACGCGTACTGGTAGATTCGGCAGCTTATCGCATCGGTGAACCTCAAAGAGGCGATATTATTGTCTTTCGTACCAGTGAAGATAAGAAAGCCAGTCTGCATATAAAACGTGTGATTGCACTGCCTGGAGAAACGGTTCAGATCGTCAATGGTCAGATTATGATTAATGGAGAAACTTATCTGGAGGGCAAGGATTTCCCGTCGATTTCCAATGCCGGACTTGCGGAAGAACCCATTACGTTAGGAAAAAAGCAGTATTTTGTACTGGGTGATAACCGGAATAACAGTGAAGACAGCCGGCACAGCGGTCTTGGAATGGTGGACAGTGATCTGATCGAGGGAAAATTGTGGTTTGTAATCTCTCCATGGGACAAAATCGGGTTTCCGGACAATTAAGACGGAAACTTTATGAATCAGTGACAGAACAGTGATGGAGGTAAAATATGAATTATCAGTGGTATCCGGGACATATGACAAAAGCAAAAAGGCAGATGCAGGAAGATCTGAAACTAATCGATCTGCTGATTGAACTGGTGGACGCGAGAATTCCCGGATCCAGTCGTAATCCGGATATAGATGAGCTTGGGAAGAATAAATCACGGTTGATACTGCTGAACAAAGCGGATCTCGCGGATGAGCGGTATACAGAGAGATGGATGGAATACTTCCGGGAAAAGGGGTATTATGCGTTAAAAATAAATTCCCGTTCGGGAGCGGGAATGAAAGCAATTAACAGTGTGGTACAGGAGGCATGTAGGGAAAAACTGGAACGGGACAGGAAGAGAGGGATTCTGAACCGTCCGGTAAGAGCTATGGTGGTAGGGATTCCCAATGTGGGAAAATCCACGTTTATTAATTCCTATGCCGGACGTGCCTGTACCAAAACAGGAAATAAGCCGGGAGTGACTAAGGGAAAACAGTGGATTCGTCTGGGAAAACAGCTGGAACTTTTAGATACTCCGGGAATACTCTGGCCCAAATTTGAAGATCAGAAGGTAGGACTGCGTCTTGCCATGATTGGATCTATCAATGATGAGATTCTGAATATAGAGGAACTGGCTCTTTCCACAATTGAATACCTGGAAAAGGAATATACGGGAGTCCTTGCGGAAAAATACGGCTATGGAGAAGTCTTTGGAACACTGGCTGTTCTGGAAGAAATTGCACGGGCACGCGGCTGTTTGAAAAGAGGCGGTGAGCTGGATTATGAAAAGGCTGCCAAACTCTTAATGGATGATTTCCGCAGCGGGAAATTGGGACGAATTAGTCTGGAGGCCCCGGCTGTAAAATAAGATGGACAGCCGGATCGGGTGAAAAGAAGGAGAGCGCATTTATGATGCAGAAAACGGAATCAATCTCTGAAATAAAAAGAAAATTTGAGGCAGCGCTGGAAACAGAGCTGCCTGATCTTTATTCTTTGTACGAAAAGGATTCCCGTTCGGGAGTCCGAAATATAGTTGAAAAATATAGAAAAAAAGAGAAAAGTCTTGAGAAAGAACGGCTTCGCACGGAGCAGATGAAAATTTTCGAAAAAAAATATGAGAGCAGAGGGTACATCTGCGGAATTGATGAGGTGGGACGGGGACCGCTTGCCGGTCCGGTGGTGGCAGGAGCCGTGATTCTTCCAAAAGATTGTAAAATTTTATATATAAATGATTCGAAACAGCTGACAGCCAAAAAAAGGGAAGAGCTTTGTGATGTTATATTAAGAGAGGCGGTGGCAGTGGGGATTGGCTCAGCAACTCCGGAGCGCATTGACGAGATCAATATTTTGCAGGCAACCTATGAAGCGATGCGTCAGGCAATTCAGAATCTGGCGGTGAAACCGGATGTACTTTTGAATGATGCGGTTCGTATTCCGGATCTGGATATTTTTCAGGTTCCGATCATCAAGGGAGACGCATCGAGCATCTCGATTGCTGCAGCCAGCATTGTTGCAAAGGTGAAAAGAGATCATTTGATGGAAGAATATGACAGAATCTATCCGGGCTACGGGTTTGCTTCCAATAAAGGTTACGGTTCAGCGGAGCATATCAAAGCGTTAAAGAGTCTTGGGCCCTCTCCGATTCACAGGAAAACATTTATCACCCATTTTACAGAGGATTAATTGACCTATGAATAAGAGGAAAATCGGCAAAGAACAGGAAGATCGGGCGGCAGCACATCTGGAATCCCTGGGATATCGGATACTCGAAAAGAATTTTTGCTGCAGATTCGGAGAGATTGACCTGATTGCAGAGCAGGAAGATTATCTGGTATTTGTGGAGGTGAAATACCGAACGGATCCGCAAATTTCAGATCCTGCCAGTGCAGTCAATTATAAAAAACAACAGCGGATTTCCAGAACAGCAGATTATTATCGTGTCCGCTGTAAAATTGCGTCGGATCGTCCATGCAGATTTGATGTGGTAGCCGAAACACCTGACGAGATTCGTGTGTATCAGAATGCTTTTCCTTATAGGGGAAACGGATGGTAAGATTCGGGTTTGTCAGGAACGAAAGATCGAATTGTTTTTTGTAAAGGAAATTAGGAAAGGGGTATACAGGATGATACCTGAAATTCGATGGCATAAAAAGAACGCTTCCGGAATGAAAGTAAATGAGGCGGAAAATGGTACCGTTTATCTTACATGGCCGGAAATCGAAAAGATGGATCTGGTAACGCATGCATTTTCCACAAGACTTGGAGGAGTGAGCGAAGATTTTTTTTCGTCCATGAATTTAAGTTATTCCAGAGGGGATGACACGGCCTGTGTGGATGAGAATTTCCGCCGCATTTCTGATGCTGTGGGATTTTGTATGGAATCGATTGTCACCTCGGATCAGACACATACAACGCATGTGCGAAGGGTCGGAAAAGATGACTGCGGAAGCGGAATTACGCGGCCGCGAAGCTTTCACGATATTGACGGTCTGATTACGAATGAACCGGGAGTAACACTTGCAACATTTTATGCGGATTGCGTACCGCTCTATTTTATTGATCCTGTTCATCGAGCGATTGGGCTGGCACACTCGGGATGGAGGGGAACAGTAAACAAGATGGGGCAAAGAATAGTTGATGCCATGGAAAAAACGTTCGGTACCAAAGCGGAGGATCTTGTGGCTGCTATAGGACCGTCCATCTGTCAGGAATGTTACGAAGTCAGTGAGGATGTAATAGAGGCCTTTCGCTGTGCTTTTCCGGAAAAGAAGCACAATGACCTGTTTTATGAGAAGAAAAACGGCAAGTATCAGTTAAATCTTTGGGAGGCAAATCGTCAGATTTTGTTGGATGCGCACTTAAAGAATTCGAATATTTTGCTTCCCAATCTTTGCACCTGCTGTAATCCGGAATTTCTCTTTTCGCACCGCGCATCCAAAGGAAAGAGAGGAAATCTGGCAGCGTTTCTGGCATTGAAAGATGAAAAAAAGATGGAATAACAAGTGGGAATAGAACAAAACGAAAGAGAAAAACCGGAAAGCGATTCAGAATAAATCTGAACCGTTTTCCGGTTTTCTTATCTGTGTTTTGCAAGAAGCTTGTTGATTTTCTGCGTTGTGGAACGAACCTTTTCAACAGATACGTCATGGTTCAGCGTATCAATGATACTTGCCATGTATTTACCCATTTCTGCAGGTTCATACCATGGACGTGAAACCAGATCCGGTGTACGGTACGTGAGGTCTGTTGTGATTACTTTGCTGATATATCCCTGTTCATAGTAGGAATCGAATTTCTCGAGTCCGTCTGTGAAGAGACCAAAGGTTGTGCAGACAAAGACGTGATTGGCACCGCGCTCTTTTACCTGCTTTGCTACGTCGAGCATGCTTTCGCCGGAGGAAATCATATCGTCGATGATAATAACATCCTTTCCGGTAATGGAATCCCCAAGAAACTCATGAGCTACAATGGGATTCTTGCCGTTCACGATTGTGGAATAATCACGCCGTTTGTAAAACATACCCATATCAACGCCGAGTATGTTCGAAAAATAAACGGCTCTTGACATAGCACCTTCATCCGGGCTGATGATCATAAGGTGATCGTTATCCAGTTTGAGATCCGGAACGGAATTCAAAAGTGCTTTCAGGAATTGGTAGGTGGGCATGAAGTTATCGAAGCCTCCAAGAGGAATCGCATTCATCACACGCGGATCATGAGCATCGAAAGTGATGATGTTGGAAACACCCATTTCCATTAATTCCTGTAATGCTAAAGCGCAGTCAAGGGATTCTCTTTTTGTGCGTTTATGCTGTCTTCCCTCATAGAGGAACGGCATAATGACATTGATTCGATGAGCTTTTCCGGTAGCAGCAGCGATGATTCGCTTCAGATCCTGGTAATGATCATCCGGAGACATATGATTCTCGTAACCGCATACTTTATATGTGATGCTGTAGTTGCAGACGTCCACCAGAATGAAAAGGTCAGCACCGCGGACGGATTCATTGATTTTACCTTTTGCTTCTCCGGATCCAAACCGCGGACATTCGCAGTCGATCAGAAAAGAATCCTCGGAATAACCGGAAAAATTGACACCGACAGATTTGCGGTGTTCCGCCAGCTCTTTGCGGAATTGAACAAGATACCGGTCAACGTTTTCCGCCATCTCACGGCAGCCTTTCAAAGCAGCAAGCTTTAGAGGAGCTACCGGAATTGAATTTTCCAGCAAGTCTAGATTAGCCATACAAAACCTCCAGTAGAAATTTTCGATCACCATTTTAAAAATACAGTGTGAAAAAGTTGCTGGATGACATGTATTTTCCAAATGGCGACAATATTTTACATGGTATTTACTTACTATTTATATCACCAGAAAAGAGGAGACGTCAAGCAAAAACGAAAGAATCCTTGCTTTTTGTGCAGTATGTTGTTATTATAAAGAATGAATGCCTGCATCTCCATGCCTTTTCAACGATGGAAAATAAGCGGCATTCATAAAATCAGAAAGGCCGTGGAGCAATTGAATGCAAAAAAAGAAAAGAGACATTTGATCAGGGAAGTGACTCCCGGCAGTATAGCAGACGAGATGGGGCTGGAAGCGGGAGATGAGCTCCTTTCGATAAACGGAGAAGAGATTGAAGATGTCTTTGATTATCATTATCAGGTCAATGACACTTATCTGGAACTCGGGATACGAAAGCAGGATGGAGAAGAATGGATTCTGGAAATTGACAAAGAGTATGATGAAGATATGGGAATTGTCTTCGAAAATGAATTTATGGACCAGTATCGATCCTGCCGAAACAACTGCATCTTTTGTTTCATTGATCAGATGCCTCCGGGAATGAGGGAGACTCTGTATTTTAAAGATGATGATTCCAGGCTTTCTTTCCTGCAGGGAAATTATGTGACCCTGACGAATATGAGCGATCATGATATTGACCGGATCATAAAGTATCATCTTGCACCGATCAATATATCCTTTCAGACGACAAATCCGGAGTTGAGGTGCCGTATGCTGAAGAACCGTTTTGCGGGTGATATTTTTCCGAAAGTAAAGCGTCTGTATGATGCCGGAATAGAGATGAATGGTCAGATAGTACTATGTAAGGGATACAATGACGGAGATGAACTGGAACGCAGTATTTCAGATCTGTCGGCCTATCTTCCGCATCTGAAAAGTGTTTCTGTAGTTCCGGTTGGTCTGTCGAAATACAGAGACGGTCTGACACATCTGGAACCTTTTGAGAAGGAAGACGCAAAAGAGGTCCTGCAGATTATTCGTAAATGGCAGAAGAAACTGTATGAAAAATGGGGACTGCATTTTATTCATGCGTCCGATGAATGGTATCTTCTTGCCAAGGAACCGCTTCCGGAGGAAGAAGAGTATGACGGATATCTTCAGCTGGAAAACGGTGTAGGAATGCTGAGACTTCTGCAGGAAGAAGTAAAAGAAGAACTTTCCGGACGAAGCGGGGATGAGAGAATCTGCAGAATATCGATCGCCACAGGTCGTCTTGCAGCACCGTTTCTTGAGAAATGCATGGGATGGATCCGGGAAAAATATCCCAATGTGAAAGGAAATGTTTACGCAATTACAAATAATTTTTTTGGGGAGTCTATTACAGTTTCCGGTTTGATTACCGGGGGAGATTTAATTGAACAGCTTAAGACAAAAGATCTGGGGGATTATCTGCTCATTCCCTGCAATATGCTAAGATCCGGGGAAAATGTATTTCTGGATGATGTTACGGTAGAAGAAGCAGAAAAGCGTCTGAATGTGAAGATTCAGGTAGTGGATGAACCGGGCAGCGACCTTGTAAAAGCTGTTTTGGAGGAACAAAAAGAGACAACACACAGAAGGAGAATGATGTATGAGCAAGCCGATGGTAGCAATTGTGGGCAGACCTAATGTTGGTAAATCGACCCTTTTTAATATGCTGGCAGGTGAAAATATATCCATTGTAAAAGATACGCCGGGAGTGACAAGAGACCGGATCTATGCGGATGTAAGCTGGCTGGAACATAATTTCACACTGGTAGATACAGGCGGAATCGAACCGGATTCCAGAGATATCATCCTCTCTCAGATGAGAGAACAGGCGCAGATCGCTATTGATACTGCGGATGTAATTCTTTTTATTACGGATGTGCGTCAGGGACTGGTGGATGCAGATGCCAAAGTGGCGGATATGCTTCGGAGAAGCGCAAAGCCGGTAGTACTGGTTGTAAATAAAGTGGACAATTTTGACCGGCAGATGATGGATGTGTATGAATTTTATAATCTCGGTATCGGAGATCCGATTCCGATTTCCGCCTCGGCAAAACTTGGAATTGGTGATATGCTTGACGAAATCGTCAAATACTTTGATCCGGATATGGAAAAGGAAGAGGAAAACGAGATTCCGCATATCGCGATTGTAGGTAAGCCGAATGTGGGAAAATCATCTCTGATCAATAAACTTCTCGGAGAAAACCGGGTAATCGTATCGGATATTGCGGGAACCACACGTGATGCGATTGATACGACGATTGTGCGTGATGAGAAAGAGTATGTGTTTATCGATACAGCAGGACTTAGAAAGAAAAGCAAAATAAAAGAAGAACTGGAGAAATACAGCATTATTCGTACTGTTTCGGCAGTGGAACGTGCAGACGTGGTTGTTCTTTTGATTGATGCTCTGGAAGGTGTAACAGAACAGGACGCCAAGATTGCCGGAATTGCGCATGAGAGAGGCAAGGGAATGATTATTGCGGTAAATAAATGGGATGCATTGGAAAAAGATGACAAGACTATTTACCGTTTTACTGAAAAAATTCGCACAACTCTGGCATATATGCCTTATGCGGAAATTATATTTATCTCGGCGAAAACAGGACAGCGTCTGCCGAAACTGTTTGATACGATTGATATGGTTCTGCAGTATCAGAATTTGCGCATTCAGACAGGAGTATTAAACGATATTCTGACGGAAGCAATGGCTATGCAGCAGCCTCCTTCCGACCGGGGAAAACGGCTGAAGATTTATTATATGACCCAGGTTTCTGTAAAGCCGCCGACATTTGTAATTTTTGTAAATGATAAAGAACTGATGCATTTTTCCTACACAAGATATCTGGAAAACAAGATACGTGAAGCTTTCGGATTTCGGGGAACCTCTCTGAAGTTTATCATCCGGGAGAGAAAAGAAAAGGAGCAATAAATATGGTTAGAGTGGTTTGTCTTTTGATTGGTTACGTTTTTGGCTTGTTCCAGACTTCCTATATCTATGGAAGAATGCACGGAATTGATATCAGAGAACACGGAAGCGGAAACGCAGGCACCACAAATGCACTGCGTACGCTCGGACGAAAAGCCGGGCTGATTACACTGGCAGGAGACTGTTTGAAATGCATTTTTGCAGTATTGGTGGTACGCTTGCTGTTCGGGGAAACACATCCCGATATGATTAAACTTTTAACCGTATACGCTGCGGCCGGAACAATCCTTGGACATAATTTTCCGTTCTACCTTGGATTTCGGGGCGGAAAGGGAATTGCCGCAACAGCCGGACTGATTCTTTCTTTTGACTGGAGAATTACATTGATCTGTGCAGTGGTGTTTTTTACGGTATTATTTACGACACATTTTGTATCTCTGGGATCCATTCTTGTCTATGTGTTTTTTCTTGGGGCTACGATAATTATGGGACAGATGGGATGTTTTCCGATGGCGGACGCATATCGATATGAAATGTATCTGGTGATTGCATTGCTGGCTGTGTTGGCTGTATGGGAGCATCGAAGCAATATCAAACGACTGCTTTCCGGCACTGAGCATAAGACCTATCTGGGCAAAAAGAAAGAGGACGGATCGCAGAAATAAAGGAGGCTTTGAATATGGCGAAGATCAGCATCATCGGAGCAGGAAGCTGGGGAACGGCCCTTGGACTTCTCCTTTGTGATAACGGTCACGAAGTAACCGTATGTTCAGAAAACAAAGAGGAAGTCCGAATGCTTGCAGAGAATCATGAGCATCAGACGAAACTGCCCGGAGTCTTGCTTCCGGAACAGATGAAATTTACCTCGGACATGGAAGCTGCTCTTAGCGGAAGAGATGTTCTGGTAATGGCAAAAGCCTCACCGTATGTGAGAAGTACAGCGAAAAAATATGCAGAAGTAATACCGGACGGACAATTGATTGTAAACGTGGCAAAGGGTGTGGAGGAAAATACACTGATGACAATGTCTCAGATTATCGAGACGGAGATACCGACTGCAAATGTGGCGGTACTGTCAGGACCAAGCCATGCAGAAGAAGTAGGCAGAAGACTTCCGACGACGATTGTAGTTGGAGCGCAGAAAAAAGAAACAGCATTGTACGTTCAGAATTTATTTATGAACCCGGTTTTTCGAGTGTATACAAGTCCTGACATTACAGGAATAGAACTTGGCGGTTCTCTGAAGAATGTCATTGCTCTGGCAGCAGGCATAGCGGATGGTCTGGGTTACGGGGATAACACAAAGGCTGCGCTGATTACGAGAGGTATTGCGGAAATTACGCGCCTTGGTATTGCAATGGGGGCACACGCGGAAACTTTTTATGGACTTTCCGGAATCGGCGATTTGATTGTTACCTGTGCATCGGTGCACAGCCGAAATCGAAAAGCGGGTTATCTGATTGGAAAAGGATATACCATGGAGCAGGCGATGAAGGAAGTGCGTATGATTGTTGAAGGAGTTTATTCCGCCAAAGCAGGTCTTACACTTTCAGAAAAGTACGGGATAGAGACACCGATTATTAAAGCGGTCAATGAAGTGCTGTTTCAGGAGAAAAAGCCAAAAGACGCGGTAGATGAACTCATGCAGAGAATGAAAAAAGATGAACTTGCTCCGGATCTCTGGGGATGATAAAGATAATAAAGAAGAGAAACGATCAGACACAAGGACAGATCGTTTCTCTTTTTGATTTGAAAATGCAATTTATGTGTAAATTTTAATGGACACCCTGACCTACCATGTCTTCCGGAATGGAAGCACTGCGAAACTGTTCGTCCATCGAGTCGATTAATGCCATGTCAAGATCGGAAAGAGAGAAAGAGAAAACATCTGCATTGCTTTCGATTCGTTCTTTATGTGTGGATTTTGGTATAACGCTGATGCCTCTCTGGACAAGATAGCGAAGCCCGATCTGTGCCGGCGTTTTATTATATTTTTCTGCAAGCTTCTGAATGATTTCCCGTTTCAGATACAGCCCTCTGGCCAGAGGAGCATAAGCCTGTACTGCGATTTTCTTTTCCTGGCAATAGCTGACAAGAGCTTTCCGAACCCATAAGGGGTGACATTCAATCTGATTTACGGCAGGATAAATGCCAGAGAATTCAAAAAGCTGTGTGAGATGAGGCTCTTCGAAATTACTGACACCGATTGATTTTGCACGCCCGGATGCGGCAATGGCTTCAAAAGCCTTCCAGGTCTGGAGATAGCACCCGGATACGGGCCAGTGAATCAGATAAAGATCCACATAGTCAAGCTTCATGCGGTCAAGGCTGCGATGAAATGCACCCTCAATATCTCCGACCCGCTGAGCGGTATTCCAGATTTTGGTGGTAATGAATAAATCTTCCCGTGGAATGCCGCAGCTGCGGATACCACGTCCAACCCCTTCTTCATTTTTATATACGGACGCTGTATCGATCATACGGTAGCCCGCTGCAACAGCATTTCGGATCGTCTGTTCCACTTCATTTTCTTCGACGACTTTGTAGACACCGAGTCCAAGCAGAGGCATTTCATTTCCGTCATTTAGTATGATTTTTGGAATATTTACTGCCATGTTTGGGATACCTCCTAAAAATAAAGCTTATTCCTGTATTTTACCGATTTTAACACAAAAATATAAAGAAATCACCGCAATTCTATTAAGAAAGTATAACATAAGAAAAAAATGAAAAGCTTAAAAACAGACAAAATGTACGAGGAAATTTGTGCCACTCGTATTGATTTTGAGCAGAAAATAGAGTATAATACAATCGATTTGATAGAAATTTATCATTCCCTGTGCAGAATGTATCATATGGAATCGAAAACAGGCATAAAGTGCATGTTTAGAACAGATGATTCATTGCCAGAAGAAGAATGGAGGAGGTCTAAACATGCATTTAGTATATGATGAGAATGGAAATCCGATTCCTCACGGTTCACATGACCATGGACACACTCATGACCATGCCCATGAACACGCGCACACTCATGAGCACACCTGCGAGAGTTCCTGCGATCATTGTGAGGGATCCGGCTGTAAGGATGAGATTCTGGCATTGCTTGCATATATGCTGCAGCATAATGAACATCACGCGGCAGAACTTGATGAGATGGCAGATAAATTAGAGAAGACCGGAATGGCAGATGCTGCAAAACAGATTCGGGAGGGAGTATCTGATTTCCAGAAAGGAAATATGCGTCTTTCTCTTGCACTGACACTGGTAAAGGAACATTTGAAGGAGGCTTAAAAGATGTGTCTTGCTACGGTATATAAAGAGCCCGATAATACTGTTGTCTGCAGAAATGTCAGCAGAATCGATGTGGATGGAGAATTTGTCCTGATTCGTGATATCATGGGTGAGGAAATCAAGGTTCAGGGTAAGATTAAGATGGTGGATCTTGCGAACAGTATTGTAGAACTGGACTGCGAGTAGAAGAGTATAAAGTTTTGATACATATTAGGAGGTATTTGATTTTATGGCACACGTAATCGCTGTCGCAGGAAAAGGCGGTGTTGGAAAGACAACATTGTGCGGACTGTTGATTCAATATCTCTGTGAAACAGGAAAAGGCCCTGTGCTTGCAGTGGATGCTGACGCGAATTCTAATTTGAATGAAGTGCTGGGCGTTGAAGTTGAAGCGACATTAGGCGATATAAGAGAAGAAATTGCCCGGGCTGAAATGGCAAAAAAAAGTCCGATTCCGGCGGGAATGAGCAAAGCTGATTATGCAGAATACAAATTTAGCAATGCTTTGATTGAGGATGACGATTTTGATCTTCTCGTTATGGGAAGAACTCAGGGTAAGGGATGTTATTGTTTCGTAAATGGTCTGCTGCAGAATCAGCTGGCAAAATTATATCCGAATTATCCTTATATGGTAGTAGACAACGAGGCAGGTATGGAACATATCAGCCGTGGTATTCTTCCGGGAATGGACACGGCAATTCTGGTCAGTGACTGTTCCAGAAGAGGCGTTCAGGCGGCAGCGCGAATTGCAGAGCTGATCCATGAATGCGACATGAAGCCCAAAAACATCGGCTTGATTGTAAATCGAGCTCCGGGCGGTATCCTGAATGAGGGTACAAAAGAAGAAATAGAAAAACAGGGATTACGGCTTCTTGGTGTGGTTCCGCATGATGAAATGGTCTATGAATATGACTGTAATGGAAAACCCACAGTAACTTTGCCGGAAAATTCTCCGGTACGGGAAGCTTTAAAGAACATTATTGAGAATCTGGGCCTGTAACGGTCACCCTCCGCAAAAAAACGATTCAGCGGAGGGATATCTTAGCATTAAAATATCCCCCCAGGGAGGATCGGGATGTTTTAAAATAATATATTAACTATCTTATTAGAAAATCTTGAGGAGGACAAGATGAGCGAATTCAAATTGACAAGCGTAGAAGAATTCGAGGAAGCTACTAACCGGCTCCTGGAAACCGGAGCAAAAGTAGGCGCTGATGCATGGCAGCTTCGTGTGAAGAACCAGACGCCGCACTGTAAGTTTGGTGAGCAGGGAACCTGCTGCCGTATTTGTACTATGGGACCTTGCCGGATTACCCCGAAGGCTCCAAGAGGAATCTGTGGATGTGACGTTCACGGTATCGTAGGCCGTAATTATCTGCGCTTTACAGCAGGCGGATCCGCAACCCATTCTGATCATGGACGTGAGATCTGTCATACCCTTCATGAAGCTGATCCGAATGGAAATTACAAGGTAAAAGATCCGGAGAAGCTGATTCGTATTGCAAAAGAGTGGGGCGTTGAGACAGAAGGCAAAGATATTTATGATCTGGCTCATGAAATCTCTGAAATGGCACTTCTTGAATATGGAAAACCGTTTGGAACACAGCGTTTCCTGAAACGTGCTCCGCAGCATACCCAGGAACTCTGGGAGCGTGAAGAAATTGCACCGCGTGCAATTGACCGTGAGGTATCATGTTCCATGCATATGACCCATATG
>JAQYOA010000203.1 GCA_028727605.1 Lachnospiraceae bacterium | reverse complement strand
GGTCAGCCGCACCTGTCACGCGCATTGCCTGATAAACATAGCCACGTCCTGACAACGGATCACGAATTGCACCGCCAAGACAGGTAGCAGCTCCACCAAAGGGTTCAATCTCTGTCGGATGATTGTGTGTCTCATTTTTGAAATTGATCAGCCACTCTTCCTCTTTTCCGTCCACATCAACCGGAACAACAATGGAGCAGGCGTTGATCTCATCGGACTCTTCCTGATCCTGAAGCTTCCCTTCTGCTTTCAGTTTCTTCATTGCAACCAGAGCCAGATCCATCAGGCAGACAAACTTGTCATCACGGCCTTTGTAAAGTGCTTCTCTGTCACTGAGATAATGCTCATAGCTTTTCTTCATCGGTTCCAGATAATCGCCTTCGCCAAACTCTACTTTTGTCAGTTCGGTAGAGAAGGTGGTGTGACGGCAGTGGTCAGACCAGTAGGTATCCAGTACGCGAATCTCTGTCATGGACGGATCGCGATGCTCTTCTCCTCTGAAGTAATTCTGAATATGAAGAAAATCTTTAAAAGTCATGGCAAGGCCAAGGGAATCATAAAGACTTTTCAGTTCATTCTCCGGCATATCTGTGAACCCGTCAAAGATTTTTACATCGGACGGCTCATCAAAATTTGTTACCAGGGTTTCCGGTTTGACAAGACTTGTCTCTCTGGAATCCACCGGATTGATGCAATGATTCTTCACTGCCTCAAACTGTTCATCCGTCATTTCCCCCTCTACCACATAAGTCGTAGCAGAACGGATAATCGGCTGCTCGTCCTCCTTCAGGAACTGCACACACTGCACTGCAGAATCTGCTCTCTGATCAAACTGTCCCGGAAGAAACTCTACAGAAAAAATTCTTGCATTTTCTGAATGAGGAAACTCCTCCAGATAGCAAATGTCAACCGGCGGCTCCGCAAAAACCACTTTGCATGCCTTCTCAAACGTCTCATCACTGATATTTTCCACATCGTAGCGAATCAGAACCCGTACATCGGTAATTGTCGGAATGTTCAGATAGTGTTTCATTTCATGTTTCAGATCCTTAGCCTGAACAGCAAATTCCGGCTTTTTTTCCACATAGACACGTCTAACTGTACTCATCTTATTCCTCCATTGTTCGTGTAATCCGTTCATAAACTGCATTGTTCTGCCTTTATGGACGATCCTTTTGTTATTATATCCAGCATAACACATTTTACTTTATTAGTAAAATTAATACATCTTATTCTTTTTATAATTTTATCTAATAAAAACAATCTGCAAAGAGCTGTTTAAAAGCTTCTCTGCAGATCGTTTTCTCTTATAGCAACATTTCAGATATGAATCTGTACTTTTTCTTTCTTCTTTCCCTTGATCGGACGTGCCGCATGTTCTCCCGGCTGATGATACAGCAGCATATAAGTACCGGCATTCATCACCAGGGCACAGCATACATCCGAAACCGAATGCTGTTTCAAAAACATCGTTGAAAGAATAATCAGAATCGCCAGTGCAGTTGATATTTTTCTGATCAGGGGACGTTTCCTGAACTTCTCCGACTTCTCCACCGCCGTGGCAACCGCTACGGAATTATACACATGAATGCTGGGAAAAATATTCGTCGGCGTATCAATTCCATAGACATACTGTACCAGCCCAGTAAATACATTTGAACGCGGAAACTCTGTCGGGCGGAGATTCTGTCCGTTCGGATACAGATAGGAAATCACCAGAAAGAGTGTCATTCCGATTCCCAGATTGAAAATCAGCTGATAATATTCTTTCTTATTTTTATTACAGATTCCAAAATAGAAAATAGCCCAGGCAATATAGCCAAACCACATCAGATACGGAATTACAAAGAATTCACAAAAAGGGATCATATCGTCCAGCGGTGTATGAATGAGATGATACCCGCGGGTCACACGCTGCTCAAGATAATGAAAGCATGTCAGGTAAAACACCCCGTATCCTGCTGCAATCAACAAATGCCGGTATTGCTTCACTGTCTTCATTTTAACCACTCTTACCTTCCAAACTATCCGGTTTCAATGCTTCTGTAAGTATAGCACAAGCAAAAATGAAGTCAATGGGGTTTCTTTTTTTTTAAGAAACTATTCATCATTCCTTCTGTACTGCATTTGCACCGAGCAGCCGCAGCTGTTCCTTTTCCACTTCCAGCGTCATCAGACATCTGCGTCCTCCCGATTCCCCATCCAGATGAACGCTCTGCGCACAGTCTGTCTGCCAGGAGATCTTTTTGCATTTTTCCATATGTACTTCCGGAAAACCGGTATGCCGCCCCAAAAGAGCCAGGGGCAGAAGATAGCTGACCTGCCATTTTTTTATGGAAGATACCACACAAACATCCAGCAGCTGATCATCGCAAAGCGCATCAGGACAAAACCGGAAACCGCCGCCCTCATAAGGCAGATTCATTGCAACAGCAAAAAATGCGTCTTCGCAGTTCAAAACAGTGCCATCCTCTCTCGTCAGACGGATCGTAAATGGCTTCAAAAAATAAAGCTGCCTCAGGGCAATCATACAGTAAGTCAGCTTTCCCAGATGAAAGCGGTTTAAGGTATCTTTGATTCTTGAGGAGAGTGCTTCGTGACAAATCGCTGCATCGTATCCGATTCCGCTGCTGATCAGAAATCTGCGTGTCTCACCTTCTGCTAAAACCGCCTTTCCTATATCTATACGTCTCTCACTGCCGTTTAGAATTGCATCCAGAGCCTGATCCGCATCCCTGCAAAGTCCTGTGCCTCTGGCAAAATCATTGCCGGATCCGGTGGGAATGTATCCGAAACGGACCCTTTCCGGATGACAAATCCCATTCACCGCCTCATTTACCGTACCGTCCCCTCCCAGCACAAGAAGGACATCCTCTTCCTTCCACCGCTCATTTTCGGTAAGCACCTTGGCTATCTTTTTTGCATCAAGGCGACATTTTGTCTGATATTCCTGAAACGGAATTCCCTCCAGGATCAGGCGATGACGAATTTTCTGCCAGATTTTCCCTCCGTATCCCGACCGTGATCTGGAATTCACAATGATATGATACATCTTTTGTACCTCCGTATTTTCCCGCCATTTCAGCACAATGAAAGAAAAGTATTGACTTTTTGGCTTTTTTTTCCTACACTTTGTATTATACAAAATTTGCTTTATTTTTCAGGTTTATACCGATTTTATTTCGTCTCCGGGAGGATTATTTATGAAACTATCAGCAGCTTTTATTGCGGACCGGCTGCAGCGTTTTTTCGATCTTACACAACTTGACGACTTTTGCGGAACTCTTCTTGTTGACCATCCTGCAATCTGCACCAGCGAAACTATTTTTGAAGAAGGACGTATCTATCTTGCGGAGGCTTCCGTCCTGGCAAAGCAAAAAGAGGCTCTGCCGGAACACTCCTTTTTTCTGATCTGTCAGGATGACACCGCATCTTTTCACGGAAACGGCTGCCTTGTGCAAAACAGCACTCCGGTCATTTCTGTTTTTACGAAAGTACAGGAACTCTTCTGGTTCATCGATGAATGGCAGGCAAATTTGCTGCAGGCCAGGCTGGACGGCAAATCCATCCAGTCTCTCCTGGACCTTAGCCTTCCCGTTCTCGAGCGGCCTCTGATGGTTGTCGGCATGGATTTTTCCATCATTGCATCTGCCTCAAAAGAACCGGGATTTTTTCATGAGACTGTTTTTGGCTCCTCCGAAGATACTCACGAGAGCATGATTGCACTGCGGAACAGTGATCTTTACTATAAAGTCAGGGATCTTGACGGAGCCTTCTATTTTCCCTCCGATGTAACCGGCATTGCCTCACTTTGCGTCAATATCAAACGTCACGGCCAGACAGCCTACCGTATCCTGATGCTGGAAATCAATCAGCCGATCAGAGAAAGCGAAGGATTTCTTCTGGAGTTTCTTTCGGATATGATCCGGCACGCGCTCACTCACAACGTAGTGCAGAAATCCTCACCGGCCCAGTCTCTTCACACAGTTCTGCTTCGGACCCTGGATGACCGGACTGCAGATTATGTGGCCATCAGTCAGAAGCTGGATGCGCTTGGCTGGTATTCCCGCCATGAATACTGCTGCTTTTTCCTTCAGCTTTCCGATCTGGACCAGAAAAACCTGACATCCAATTCCATATGCACATATCTGGAAAACATTTTGCCCGGGTGTTCTGCTTTCTCCCATAACGGAAATATTGTGGCATTTGTAAATCTCACTCTTGCAGAATTTTCACTTGAAAATCTCATGGAACGCATTGTTCATTTTGTCGAGGACAGTTCCCTGAACGCCGGATTTTCACGTACTATGAACGGACATATGAATCTGCGGCGGCAATATATTCAGGCCAAAATCGCTCTTCAGATGGGCACCCGGAAATACCCGGATAAACGAATGCATCCTTTTAACGATATTTCTTTTGATTACATTCTTGAACAGGCAACCAGACGGCTTCCCGGCTATATGGTCAGCCACGAAAACCTTCTGAAGCTCAAAGAGCACGACGCCTCCACCGGAAGTGAATATATCCCGACACTGCGCCGTTATCTTGACAACCACTGCAATGTGGTTCAGACCGCAAGAGATCTTTTTATCCATCGAAGCACCTTGCTATATCGGCTGGAGAAGATCCGTGAACTGCTCGGTTCGGATCTCTCCGATCCTGATGAGATGCTGTATCTGATGCTTTCTTTCCGCTTCATCGATATGGAGGAAGCAAAGCATACGAACGGTCAGTCCATCTTACATCCGTAGCCTTCATCATCTTCAATCTGTTCCGGGATGCCCTGCATCTTGATGTCAATGCCGCAGATCGTTTCGGCACACTCCCGAAGCTCTGCGGCTACCATTTCCGCATTTTTGAGATCTTTTTTCTCACAGCCGTCTCAATGATTTTCCGCGCAATGCAGGCACAGAGAATGCCTGTCAGAATTCCCCCGAGTACATCGGTGGGAAAATGAACAAAAAGATACAGTCTGGAAAATGCAATCAGCGCTGCCAGAAGAAGCGCTGCAATCCCTTCTCTTCGATGAAAGAAAAAAACAGACACTGCCGCTGCAAAGGATGCCGCAGAATGTCCCGACGGGAAGGAATAATCTGTCGGCATTGTCACCAGCAGTTCCACACTCTGATCGATCCAGCAGGGTCTCTCTCTGACAATAAGTGGTTTTAACATCAGATTGCAGATACACAAATCCAGAATCAGTGCCACGGCCATCACCGCCGCACATTTCCGATATTTCGGAATACAAAGAAACAGTATCGTCAGCGCAATCCAGAACCATCCTGCATTTCCAAGGAAAGAGATTCCTACCATCAGGCGGTCCAAAATCTCACTGTGCAGTTCCTGAAGCTGATATAATATCCAAAAATCCATTTTTCACCCCAAAGCCACATCTAATATCATCATAAGCGTAAATCCAAGTGCAAAGGCAATCGTACCGATATGGGAATGTTCCCCTTCCACTGCCTCCGGCACCAACTCTTCTACAACAACATAAATCATCGCTCCCGCTGCAAAGGAGAGCAAAACCGGCAGTACCGGAACCAGCCATTTCGCAAGAAGGATCGTCAGCAGCGCACCAAGCGGCTCCACAATTCCGGAAGACATCCCATAGAGAAAGGCTCTCTTTCTTGTAGCACCTGCTGCCACCAGCGGCATTGATACAATCGCCCCCTCCGGAAAGTTCTGGATTGCAATTCCGATCGCCAGTGCGAACGCCCCGGAAAGTGTGATCAGTGCATCATCTGTAATCATCCCTGCGAATACAACTCCCACCGCCATTCCTTCCGGAATGTTATGCAGAGTAACTGCCAGAATCAGCATCGTTGTGTTTTTTATTTTTGCAGGATGCCCTTCCGGTGTTGTACTGTTCGGATGAAGATGCGGAATCAGATGGTCCAGCAACAAAAGAAAGGCAATTCCCGCCAAAAATCCAAAAGCAGCCGGAGCAAACGCAAATTTTCCGAGATTTTCCGACTTCTCCATGGCCGGAATCAGAAGCGACCACACAGAAGCGGCAACCATGACACCAGCTGCAAAACCGGACAGTGCCTGCCTTACGGAAGTGCTCATCTCACGACGCATCACAAATACACAAGCGGCACCGAGCATGGTGCCAAAAAACGGAATCATAATTCCCAACATGATACTGCTCATCTTTTTATCTCCTTACAGCAACTCTTCCTGTTCTTTCTTATGCACAGGTTTTCTCATTCATGTGCTTCCATCAGGAATAAAATCCGTGGAATCCCTTTCCGATAATTTCACTGCTGTTTGTTATCATCATAAAGGATCCCGGAACCTCTTTTTTGACAAAATTTCGCAGAAGCACCGCCTGATGTCTGGAAACTACCGAAAGAATTACATATTTTTTCATCCCGGTAAAGGCACCCTCTGCCGGTGTCACGGTCGCTGAACGGTTTAGTTCCACATGAATATAGTCACAGATCAGTTCCGGTGAATCTGTGATGATCGTAAAAAATTTGCACAGATTGATATTTTCAATCACACCGTCGATGACCAGAGATTTCGCCATCAGACCGCAGAAGGAATAGAGACCGGTCTTTACATCAAATACCAGGAATGCAGAAACACAGACCGCAAGATCTACGATAAACAATCCCACTCCGATGTCCACACTGGTATATTTCCTTAAGATCATTGCAATGATATCCGTTCCTCCGCTGGAGGCATCCATGTTAAACAGCAGCGCCGTTGCACAGGAGGGCAGTATTACCGCAAATACAAGCTCCAGCATAGGCTGATCCGTCAGAGGTCCGCTCATCGGAAAAAGATATTCCATAACGGAAAGTCCCACAGAGGACAGGATACTGACGTAAACAGTCTTTGTTCCAAAGCCTTTTCCGAGAAACAGAAACCCGAGAATTACCAGTGCCATATTAATTGACAGGTTAAACTGGCTGGCACTTAGCGAAAACAGCCTGTCTAAAATAATAGACAGACCGGAAACACCCCCAAAAGAGAAATTATTCGGAAATTTAAACAGATAAATTCCCACGTCAAGAATTACTGTCGCCATGGTAAGCGCAGTATACTCTTTCACCACTTTTCCAATATTCATTTGTTTTTTCCCCTCAATCTTTTGTCTCAAAATATTACCTGTTATAAACCATCGGCATTTTCCGACAGTATTTTCCCTGATCCGCTGCAGCCTCATAGAGAAAACCGGCAAGCTGTTCCTCTGAGATTCCGCCCCTGCAGTCGCTGCCATCCAAAGAAATCTCCAGATTTCCCCCCTTTCCTTTTTGTCTCTGCGGAAGTATCCTCACAAGTGTCCAGTTCAAATGGGAATGTGTAAGGACCTGTCCCATCTTCTGCATATCATAATAAATTCCGGGCCAGACAAGCTGCATGATCCTGCCGGTAAAACGAAGATAGGAAGTGCTGCTGTCTCCAAACGCATGAATGCAGAGGTGCCCCAGAGTCACAAACCGTGTTTTTCCCAGCTGTTCCATTGCAGAGATAATCATGGCATTCCCATCCGCAGTCGGTGTTTTGCCATCCATCCGGTGTCCCCAGTAAGTCGGAATCAAAACACTGATCACTGTATCCGCTTCCAACAATGCCTCCAGAATCCGATCCCTGTCCGTCATACTTCCTTCCACCACTGTCAGGTTTTTTCTCGGCCATACCGCTCCCGCATCCGGCAGATACAGAGTAACCTGATCTCCGTTTGCCAGGGCGATATTTGCTACTGCCTGTCCTAAAACTCCCCCGAAACTGAATATCGTTATTTTCATGATGATTCACTCCTTAAACCTAACTCATTCTAACACAGACCCTATACAGGAAACAATTAAATTAGCGTAAATTTTTCTTTTCTGCACATTCTGTCTGCCGCTTTCATAATTTAGTTAGAAGTATATTCTCATGGAGCAGATTATGGCATACACAATTGTAATTGATGCCGGGCATGGCGGTGCTGATCCCGGAGCCACCTATCAGGGCCGTCAGGAAAAAGATGACAATCTCTCCCTTGCTCTGGCGGTCGGACACATTCTTGAGCAAAACGGAATCCACGTCGTTTATACTCGAACAACAGACATCTACCAGACTCCTTTTGAAAAAGCTCAAATTTCAAACCAGGAAAATCCGGACTTTTTCATTTCTTTTCATCGCAATTCTTCCGAGGAACCCAATCAATACAGCGGCGTGGAAACTCTGGTCTATGATCCTTCCGGTGAAAAGCTGACCATGGCTCAGAATATCAACGGGTCCCTCGCCGATCTCGGTTTCAAAGACCTGGGTGTCAAGGCCCGGCCGGGGCTTGTAGTGCTGCGCCGTACCAAGGCACCGGCACTTCTAGTGGAAACCGGTTTTCTAAATACGGACGCTGACAATCAGCTGTACGACGAAAAACAGGCGGAAATCGCAAGAGCCATTGCAGACGCAATTCTCGGAACACTGGATCAAAAAAAGGCAGAAAATCAGGCACCTTCTTCCGAAACCTTCTATCGGGTACAGACAGGTCTCTTTCGCGTCCGCCAGAATGCCGACCGGCTTCTTTACGAACTTCTGGACAAAGGATATCCGGCGTTTCTTCTTCAGGAGGACGGCTTCTTTAAAGTACAGGTAGGAGCCTTCCGCCAGCTAAGCAATGCCATTCTTATGGAACGGCGGCTGCGAAGAGACGGCTATGCTACTCTGATCACCACCTGACTGCTTTCGTCTGCAAAAGCCCGGGAGACACCCGGGCTTATTCTGATTTCATGCTATTCAGATTTTCTTTAATTTTGCAAAGGAAGCAAACATTTTTTTCACGCCTGCTTTGTCAAATTCCACGGTTACCTCATAATCCCGGCCGCCGTCCACAATATTTTTCACAATGCCGACTCCAAATTTCACATGACGTACCGTATCTCCGACTTCATAATCCAGCTCGGTCACTTTATTGGGCGAAAAGGTTTTGCTCTGCTGCGGTTTTGCATAAAATGCCTGCTTCATTGCCGAATACAGATTTCCTCTGGACGGAATTTCCATCTGTTCCTTTTTGCTTCTTTGCATCTCCTCACTGATTCCCGGTACCGTTCTTCCAAGATCAATCAGTTCCCGCGGAATCTCCCGCACAAACCGGGAAGTTTTGCAGTATTGAAGTTCTCCTCTCACCATCCGCGTTTTTGCCCCGGTAAGAGTCAGATGATTCATGGCTCTTGTGATACCCACATAGCACAGCCTTCGCTCTTCTTCCAGCTCCGACGGATCATCCCCGGTAATGGTCATATAGCTCGGGAAAGTACCGTCTTCCATACCCGCCAGATACACGCGCGGAAACTCCAGACCTTTCGCGCTGTGAAGAGTCATAAGAAGTACATAGTCACTGTTTTCATCCACGGAATCAATATCGGATACCAGCGCAACTTCCTGCAGAAATCCCCTTAAATCAGGTTGTTCCGTCTGCTCCTCGTAATCCACAATTTTGGAAATCAATTCATCAATGTTCTCAATTCTTGCCCTGGCCTCATCTGTGCCTTCCGCATTCAGTTCTTCCACATAACCCGTTTCCTCGAGAATTTCCTCTGTCAGATCTTTGACAGATAAAAATTCCGCTTTTGCCCTTAAGACCTGGATAAAGGAAGTAAACGACTTGATTTTCGAAAGTGCACGTCCGATTCCCGGAATGTATTCCGCCTCCAGCAGTGCATCAAAAAAGCTGATTCCCTGTTCCGATTCCCACTGCTGCACTTTTGTGATCGTCGCCGCACCGATTCCCCTTCTTGGCACATTGATAATCCGCAGCACTGCCAGATCATCCTCTGCATTGTCGATCACCTTCAGATAAGCCAGCAAATCTTTGATTTCCTTTCGGGCGTAGAAATTCACTCCACCCACAATTTTATACGGAATATTGGCAATCAGAAATTTCTCCTCAAACAGACGGGACTGAGCATTTGTTCGGTACAGCACGGCAAAATCACGATACCGGTTTTGAAACGTGCGCACCTTGGCAGAAATCTCTCCGGCTACATATTCCGCCTCCTCATACGCCGTCTGAAACTGACGGTAATCGATCAGATCCCCTTTCGGATTCTCCGTCCACAGTGTCTTTTTCTTTCTTCCTTCATTGTTCGCAATCACTTCGTTTGCCGCATCCAGGATATTCTGCGTGGAACGATAGTTCTGCTCCAGTTTGATTACTTTGGCATCCTCGAAAACATGCTCAAAGCTCAGTATATTTTCAATATTTGCCCCCCGGAATCGGTAAATGGACTGATCGTCGTCTCCGACGACACAAAGGTTCCGGTATTTTGCCGCCAGAAGACTTACAAACTGAAACTGTACGGTATTGGTGTCCTGATATTCATCCACCATAATATAGCGAAAACGTTCCTGATAGGATTCCAGCACATCCGGACAGGTTTTAAACAGCTTCACTGTCTCCACCAGCAGATCGTCAAAATCCATCGCATTGTTTTTCCTGAGCTGCTCCTGATATTCCTCATAAACTCTCGCGTATTTCTGCAGCTTCCAGTCCCCCAATGCATCCTTTCGATACTGTTCCGGGGAAATCATCTCATTTTTCGCCGCGGAAATTGCCGACAGCAGCGCACGGTCACGATACATTTTCGGGTCCAGATCGAGACGCTTCATGATGTCCTTCACGACACTTTTCTGATCCTCGGCATCATAAATCGTAAAATGATTTGCATATCCGATCCGTTCTGCATATCTGCGCAGAATTCTCACACAGCTGGAATGAAAGGTGCTCACCCATACCTGTTCTGCGCCGAAGCCGACGATCTGATCGACTCTCTCCCTCATCTCTCCGGCTGCCTTATTGGTAAAGGTAATCGCCATAATATTCCACGGTTTTACACCTTTATCCCGGATCAGACTTGCAATTCGATAAGTCAGCACTCTGGTTTTTCCGGAGCCTGCTCCGGCAAGAATCAAAAGAGGACCCTCTGTATGCTCCACAGCCTCCTGCTGTCTCGGGTTTAAAGCGGTATCTGTATTCATAAACAATTCTCCCATAAGCTCTGATTTTCGTCCTTTTAGTATATAACAAATCAAAATAAGATACAACTTTTCATTTTTGAAAAAAACGCTTGTTATCTGGTATAGAAAACTATATAATATGGGTAGTGAGGTGATAACAGATGAGTATTGACGCAAAAAATATACTGGAAGCTCTTCTCTCTTCCCTTGATTCTCTTGAGGGCGTCCGGCCAAAAGAAATTCCAAACATTGATTTATATATGGATCAGGTGACGACGTTTATGGATGCGGAATTGTCTTCTTCCAAACGGTATGAATCCGACAAGATTCTGACCAAAACGATGATCAATAATTACGCAAAAAATCGTCTTCTCCCGCCGCCAATCAAGAAAAAATATACCCCGGAGCATATGCTGCTTCTGATTTTTATTTACTATTTTAAAAATATCCTGTCCATCACAGATATTCAAACGCTTCTTGCCCCCATCACGGAGCGTTATTTCAATAAAGACAACGGGTATTCCATGGAAGATCTCTATTCGGAAGTTTACGCCATGGAAAAGACTGAGATCGAGGAATTAAAAAAGGATCTCCTGAAAAAATATGAGAAATCCAGTCAGATTTTCGGAAGCGCTCCCGATGAAGACCAGCCTTTTCTCCATCTCTTTTCCTTTGTCTGTATCTTAAGTTTTGATATCTATGTAAAAAAACAGATGCTCGAACAGATTGTGGACGAGCTTGCAAAAGTTCAGTCCGCCAACGACACAAAAGGCGGAAAGAAAGAGAAATAAGAAACAGCGGATCATAAGATCCGCTGTTTCTTATTTCTCTATTCTCCTGCTTCCTCTTCTTTTCCTTCCATTCGGTTAAACACCATTTCGTATCCGTCATTTCCATAACTTAAAGAGCGATTGACACGGCTGATCGTCGCTGTGGACGCTCCCGTTTTCTCGGAAATCTCAAGATAAGTCTTTTTCTCTCTGAGCATCTTTGCCACTTCAAAACGTTGAGAAAGAGAAAGAAGTTCATTGATTGTGCAGACATCTTCGAAAAATGTATAGCACTCTTCCTTATTGCGCAGGCTCAGTACCGCCTCAAAGAGCTGGTCTACTGCCTCCGTATGAATCTTTTTGTTCATATGCAAACCTCCCGATAGTGGGCGAACCACATTCCTTTTGATATTTTCAGCTTTTCCACAGCCATCAGGTAACATTTTAACACACTAAAGTTTGAAATACAAGTCCATGTCACCGGAATCCCAAAATCTGTTTTTCCTATCAGTCCCAATAATAGTGATTTACATATGTTTTAAACAATTCCAGATCTGTATTCAGAATCAGTTTTTCCGGAAATCCGATCTCCCGGATTAATGCCCATGCATCTTTGTGATTCCCAACCTCTGTATCCACATGGGCATCCGAATTCAGGATGACCGGCACTTCGTACTCCATACAGAAACGCAGCATTTCCATATCGTTTTGCCGTGCATTGGTCCGGCCGCCTTTTCCATCCAGAGAATGATTGTTCACTTCCAGGGCAACGTGATATTCTTTTGCTGCCTGAACCAGCATTCGGTAATCCACAGGAAAACGTCCGTCATCCGGATGTCCGACAAACTGAATCAACGGATTTCTCATGGCTTTGCAGTAAGCCTCCATCACCTGTTCTTTCGTGGCTCCCTTGGGAAAACAGGGGGGATGAATGCTGACAATCGCCAGATCCATCTTCTCCAGCAGACTCTGGCTCATATCCACCCGCCCGTCAAAATCCATCAGATTCAGTTCCACTCCAAAAAGCAGCTTTACACCAAAGCGTTTGCAAAACGCCTCCCGATCAATCATCGTAGAGTTTTCAAAGTAATATCTCGGGGTTGTCCCTTCCATTCCGTTTCCATGATCTGTGACAGCAAGCAGCTGCAATCCTTTTTCCTTTGCTGCCAGAAGCATCTCGTTCATCGTATTATACGCATGACCGCTTGCAACGGTATGGGTATGTGCATCCAGTAAATCGATCATTATGAATCTTCTCCTTCCGATTTTCTGTCATTGGTCTTTTCATCATACCGAATTCTGTCCGGAAAGTCAAATTTTCATCATGATTCCATCAAAATACCGTTTCTTGCCTGTCAGATACAACATTTCTCCAGTACGACTGTTTCGGGAACCGTAACTGTCAGAACTTCCGGCATCTGTCCGGTCAGCTGGCAGCTTCGGCGATCCGGCTGGTGTGTTCCCACATATACCTGACAGGTTCCCTTCTCCAGTACCAGATCTCCGTTTTCATCGCGCAGCGCAAAAGCACGGTCATCAAGTATCATTTCCACTTCCTGTGACTCTCCCGGAGCTAATTCCACTTTCTTTAAGCCTTTCAGCTGTGGATTCGGGGTCTCTTCACCGTTGACCTTCACATAAATCTGAATTGTCTCGGCACCTTTTACTTTTCCTGTATTGGTAATGGTGGTTTTTACACGGATAGCATCACCGCCGCATACAACATCCGCACTCAGCTTTGCTTTTTCCAGAGAAAACCCGGTATAGGAGAGGCCGTATCCAAAGGGATAAAGCGCATCCTGCTTCATGTAACGGTAAGTGCGGTTTTTCATGGCGTAATCTGTGAATGCAGGCAGTTCCTCCGTCGTACGGTAGAAAGTGACAGGCAGCTTTCCTTCCGGTGAATAATCACCGAACAGAATCTCTGCAATCGCTCTTCCGCCTTCTGCACCAGGATACCATCCCTGAAGAATCGCCGGAATATGCTCGTCTGCCCAGGTAACCGCCAGTGCGCTTCCGGAAAGAAGTACCAGTACAACCGGCTTTCCGCTCTCATAAATTGTTTCCAGAACTTCCTGCTGCAGTCCCGGCAGGGAAAGGTCCGGTTTGTCGCCTCCGGCATATTCATTTCCCGCATCACCTTCCTCACCTTCCATACCGGCATCCAGCCCCATGCAGGCGATCACCACATCACTCATGTCACAGACACCGCGCACTTCCGAGAGACGGTCATTTTCCTGTCCCAGACCTTCCACTTTCTTTTTGAACAGATGGCAGCCTTCCGAGAGAACCACACGGATCTCATCCCCTACATAATCCTGAATTCCTTCGGAAATGGTGTAATAGCGGGAAGCAGTTCCTTCGTAATTGCCCACCAGTGCTCTCCGGTTATTCGCATTTGGCCCGATAATACCGATCGTGTGAATCTTGTTCTTGTCCAGCGGCAGCAGATCATTTTCATTCTTCAGCAGAACGATCGACTTTCTTGCCGCTTTCCTGCTTAATGCGTCGTTCGCTCTGGAATCATTTTCTGCAAAGCTGATCTGGCTGTAGGGAACCTTTTCGGGATCATCGAACAGGCCAAGTTTCATTCTTGTGGTCATCAGATTGACTACCGCTTCATCCAGTCTTTCCTGCGTCACAAGCCCCCGGTTCACTGCCTCCGTCAGATACCAGAACAGGTTTCCGCAATTTAAATCGCAGCCGTTCTGCATCGCCATCGCAGCAGACTCCAATGCCGAATTTGTCACCCCGTGATATTCATGGAAATCCTTCACAGCCCAGCAGTCACTTGTCACATGACCTTCAAATCCCCATGCTTCCCTGAGAATATTAAGAAGCAATGTCTTGCTTCCGCAGCAGGGTTCTCCGTTCGTTCGGTTATAGGCACCCATGACGGTTTCAACCTTTGCCTCCCGGACACAGGCTTCAAACGCCGGAAGATAAGTTTCAAACAGATCCTGTTTTGATACCACCGCATTAAAGGAGTGGCGTTCATTCTCCGGACCGGAATGCACCGCAAAATGCTTTGCGCAGGCGGCAACCTTCATATAATTCTCATCATCCCCCTGCATACCCTCTATAAAGCGAACACCCAAACGCGATGTCAGATACGGATCTTCCCCGTAAGTCTCATGGCCTCTGCCCCATCTGGGATCGCGGAAGATATTTACATTCGGCGACCAGAAAGTCAGCCCTTTGTAAATATCCGTATCACCATATTTCTGCTGCATATTAAATTTGGCCCTTGCCTCCGTAGAAATCACTTCAGCGACTTCCTGAAGCAGATCCTCATCAAAAGCAGCCGCCATACCAATCGCCTGGGGAAACACCGTCGCAACACCGGCTCTGGCTACACCGTGAAGTGCCTCATTCCACCAGTTATATGACTTAACACCCAGTCTCGGTATTGCAGCCGCTCCAAACAGTGTCTGGGAAACCTTCTCCTCCAGCGTCATGGAAGCAACCAGTTCCTCTGCACGTTTACGATACTCTTTTGTCTTCTCAGCTTTCATGCCCTTATCCTGTCCTTTCACCTGATTTTCAATCCTTTTTGAGTTCATTTATCCTTTGACTCCTTTTTTCCATCTTAACATGCGGAATCCTTCGCCGCATTCCGAATCTTGCACCATTTTGTGCACATCTTGCGAATTTTAGCATAAGCAGCAATAATTGCAAAAAAAGCGTGGCTTTCATCACGCTTTTTTCTAATATCTGATTACTTTTGACACTTCTCCCAATCCAATGCAATATCAAGGCTTTCCCTGTTTCCGGTAATCACTTGGAGAACAATTCTTGATCGCTTTGAAGGTGCGGTTAAATGCACTCAAAGAAGAAAATCCGGAGTTCATTGCCACATCCGTAATGCTCATCTCTTTATTATACAGCAGTTCTTCCGCCCGTTTGACTCTTTTCGAATTCAGATATTCATAAAAGGTCATATTCATATATTGCTTGAAGATTCTGGTGAAATGAAACTTTGAGAAACCGCTGACATTGGCTACTTCCTCCAGAGTCAGATTGTCCATATAGTGTCTGTTGATGTAATTGCAGGCATTCATGACCGCTTCCAGGTACTCCTGCTGTTTCGTTGTTTGTGCCTGTTTTCCCGGACCGCTCTGGTAGATCTCTCTACGTCCAAGTTCCACAAAAATTACAATCAGAGCCGAATAGATGGAAGCTTCCCGAAACGCACTGTTTCCGTCATATTCCTGAATGATCCGATCCAGTTTTTCCCTCAGAAAACAATACAGTTCATCCTGTGGATTTTTCCTGTAAAAAAACACAGCCGGCATCATAAACAGCAATGTTTCCATTTCTTTTAAGGTATAGAGAAGCGCTGTGTCAAACTGAAGAATGATCCGCTCTCCTGTGGGAGGAGCTTCCAGTGCATGAATTACTCCGGAATTGATCAGAATCAGATCTCCTTCCAGAAGTTCATACCGCTCTTTTCCCACAACGACCACATATCCCTGATCAATCGGCATAATCAGTTCCATTCCCACATGCCAATGGTCCGGAAAGTTTTCATACTCTACGTTATGACACAGGCGAAGTCCCAGTGAATCGCCATAATTGATCGTTTCATGCATTCCGTTCAGTATCTCAATCATCGCACCAAGCCTCCATACTTTTCTTCTCTCTTACGCGGTTTGGGCGTACCTTCTTCTCTTTGGCGGCAGTCCCGCAGTGATCTTGCGAATGGTCCCCTTATCTTACAGAAGTGTTGTAAACAGATCTTTGACAGTCGGATAAATCCGGGCAAATTTGCGGTATTGTTTCTCGTATTTCTCCACCAGCTCCGGTTCCGGCTCAATGGTTTCTGTCACACGCACAATTTTAGCTGCGGCTTCCTCAACCGACGCAAATTCTCCGCATGCAACAGCTGCCAGCATTGCGCCGCCAAGGGCCGGGCCTTCCTCCGATTCAATTCTGTCAACCTTGATATTCAGAATGTTGGCAATCATACGTCTCCAAAGCGGACTCTTTGCTCCGCCTCCGCAGATCTTGGTGCGCTCAATTTTGATTCCAAGAGATTTTGCAATCTCAAAAGAATCACGAATTGCAAATGCAACACCTTCGAGAACCGCCTGCGTCATATCCTCGCGGGTAGTATCCATAGTAAGGCCGATAAATGTTCCCCGCGCATCCGGATTGTTGTGAGGTGAACGCTCTCCCATCAAATACGGAAGGAAGAATACCTTGTTTTCTCCTAATTTCGTGATGCCTTCCTGTTCTGCAGGATAATCTTTGGTTCTGATAATCTCATCCATCCACCATTTATTGCAGGATGCTGCGCTTAACATGCATCCCATCAGATGATAATGGCCGTCTGCATGGGCAAAAGCGTGAAGTGCGTTGTTGCTGTCTACACCGAATTCTTTGCTGGAAATAAAAATCGTTCCGCTGGTTCCAAGGGAGATATTACACATACCGTCTCCCACGGTTCCTGTTCCTACCGCTGCAGCCGCATTGTCTCCGGCTCCTGCCACTACCTTACAGCTCTCCGGCAGTCCCAGCTCTTTTGCCACTTCCGGCTTTAAGGTTCCTACAACATCATAGCTCTCATGAAGTGTGGGAAGCACTTCCTTGCTGATTCCGCAGATCTCAATCATGCGCTCGGACCAGCATTTATTCTTCACATCCATCAGCAGCATTCCGGAAGCATCCGAATAGTCGCTGACAAATGCTCCTGACAGACAGTATGCCAAATAATCCTTCGGGAGCATAATTTTTGCGATTTTTGCAAAATTCTCCGGCTCATTTTCCTTCACCCAGAGAATCTTCGGTGCAGTAAATCCGGCAAAAGCAATATTTGCGGTATACATCGACAGATTTGCCTTTCCGATTACATTGTTCAGATAATCTGTCTGCTTGCCGGTACGTCCGTCATTCCAGAGAATTGCCGGGCGAATGACCTGATCTTTGGCGTCCAGCATAACCAGTCCATGCATCTGTCCGCCAAAGCTAATACCCGCAACCTGGGACCGATCCACATCTTTTACAAGCTCTTTGATTCCCTCTTTGCTCTCCTTCCACCAGTCCTCCGGCTTCTGCTCAGACCAGCCCGGATGCGGGAAATACAGCGGGTACTCTCGGGATACAATATTAACAATCTTACCGGTACCGTCCATCAGCAAAAGTTTTACTGCGGAGGTACCAAGATCAACACCTATGTAATACATGACATTCTCCTTTTATTTGGTTGATGTCTGCAGCTGCAGATATGTTTGATTCCTTTGAAAAGGGCGGATAGACCGTCTGGCCTGTCGCAGAGCCAGCGGTTACTCCGCCCTGTCATGTTCTAATGAGTTTCCCTTTCAAGCAAGCCTGACATCATTGATTCCGTGCCCGGCTCTTCCAAATGTTATGCCCAGGGATTTTCCGTCGGATAACGAACACCTTTCGGCTGATTGTATCCGATTTCACTTACTTCTACGCCAAGCATCTTAAATACTTCGAAAAGAGTTTTTCCGAAATGTCCGAATGCAACTGCTCCGTGATGCGGATAATTGCCTTCGATCAGTACGTGACGGTAGAATCTGCCCATTTCCGGAATTGCAAAGATACCGATTCCTCCGAAGGAACGTGTAGCAACCGGAAGTACTTCTCCCTCTGCAATGTATGCGCGGAGTTTTGCGTCAGCAGTGCTCTGCAGACGATAGAAGGTAATCTGTCCCGGAACGATATCTCCCTCAAGAGTACCCTGTGTAACTTCTTCCGGCAGAGTTCTTGCCATAATCATCTGGTATTTCATGGAGCAGAAGGACAGCTTGGTAGAAGCGGTATTTCCGCAGTGGAATCCCATGAAAGTATCTTTCAGAGTGTAATCATATTTTCCTTTGATTTCACTCTCATACATATCCTTCGGTACTGTATTGTTGATATCCAGCAGGGTAACTGTATCTTTGGATACAACCGTTCCGATAAACTCAGACAGGGTTCCGTAGATATCAACCTCACAGGATACCGGAATACCCATCTTGGTCAGACGGCTGTTTACGTAGCAGGGTACAAATCCAAACTGTGTCTGGAATGCCGGCCAGCATTTTCCGGTCAGAGTTACATATTTGCGGGAACCTTTGTGAGCCTCGATCCAGTCTAACAGAGTCAGCTCATACTGAGCAAGTTTCGGCAGAATTTCCGGCTTCATATTGCCTTTGCCAAGCTCTTCTTCCATGTCTTTTACAACTGCCGGGATTCTCTCGTCACCTGCATGTTTGTTGAATGCTTCAAACAGGTCAAGCTCTGAGTTCTCTTCAATCTCAACGCCCAGATTGTACAGCTGTTTGATCGGTGCATTACATGCAAGGAAATTCATCGGACGCGGTCCGAAGCTGATAATCTTCAGATTGCGAACGGCAACGATTGCGGTTGCAATCGGAACAAATTCCTTGATCATCTCTGCCACATCCTCTGCATCTCCTACCGGATACTCCGGAATGTATGCTTTCAGATTGCGCAGTTTCAGGTTGTAGCTGGCATTTAACATACCGCAGTAAGCGTCACCGCGTCCGCCAACCAGGTCATCACCGGTCTCCTCGGCAGCAGCAACTACCATGCAGGGGCCATCAAAATATTTTACAAGAAGTGTCTCTTCTGTCTCAGGACCGAAGTTTCCAAGATATACTACCAGAGCGTCACACTCAGCTTCCTTAAGATCTTTGAGTGCATTCTGCATATCAATCTCGTTCTCCACGATAATCGGACATTCATAAATGTCACCATCATAAGCTTTTACAACTGCTTTTCTTCTGTTTTCAGAAAGGCTGTTGGGGAAGCAGTCACGGCTTACAGCAACGATACCTAATTTGATTTCCGGTGCATTATTAATCATTTGAACACATCCTCCTTAAATATTAATTTCTATCTGCTTTTGAAACTGTCTGTGTTATTTCACTGACAGATTCTCTCCTTTGATTCCCGCAACACTTCCCTCAATCTTTGCGTCCGGATGGCTGAGAAGCCATTTGTTTCTTGCAAAGAGCAGCTCATCTTCCGGTGTATGACCTGCAATGCGCTCGATCTCTGTATTGGTTCCTTTCGGCAGAACCACAACCGCCTTAAATCCACTGGCCGCTACATTACAGGGAGCATAGTGCAGGGTTGTCGCATAAACTTCAATCACAGTTCCGGCCGGCACTAAAAATGCCTCCATTTTTGAAGAATCATAGGTGTGATCACAGGTAATATCCTGCTCTTTTCCAAGAATCAGAATCATATCGGTAACTGCGATATTTACCTCACTGTCGCGGTGATACTCCACTGCATTGAGCAGGTAATTATTGCCGTTGCAGTATCCAATCTGGATGGGCATTCCGCCATAGAGGCTGTACGCGATCTCATCAGCGCTCTTACATGCTTCCAGAGACGGAATGGACGGTTCATAAACCACATCCTCCGGACAAGGCGTCTCTTCCATGGCAGTGATAATGTCGCTGACATCAATACCGGTAATCACTTTTCCGTACGGGCGAAAAGCTTCATCGGTCACTTTCAAAATCTGCATTGTTCTGCACTCCTTTCTATTTAGTTTAATCATTGAACTAATTGTAGTGTATCATCTTTCGATCCTCTTGTCAACCACTTTTTCATCATCTTGACTTTTTGTATTTTTGTGCCTATACTGTACAAAAATACATAACGTATGCGAAGGAGGCTTTTATGAATTTATTTGTTACGGTCGATGGCGGCCTTACAGCTGCGGGCTATGCCGTTTGTATCATTTTGATGGCAGCTTTTTTGATTGCCGCTGCATTTCTTTCCGGACGTCAGAAAAAAAGTGTGCCCATGAGTGCACGCAAGCTGGCGTTCTGTGCTATGGGAATGGCCCTGGCTTTTGTAACATCCTACATCAAATTTATCAAACTTCCCTACGGAGGTTCTGTAACTCTGTTTTCCATGCTTTTTATTGTACTGATTGCGTATTGGTACGGCCCCAAAACAGGAATTCTGGTCGGTTTTTCCTATGGACTGCTCCAGTTCATCCAGGAACCTTACGTTTTGTCCCTGTTCCAGGTATGCTGTGACTACGTCCTCGCTTTTGCAGCACTTGGCATTGCCGGTTTCTTTTCCAAAAAGAAACACGGTCTGCTGATCGGTTACATTGCAGCGGTATTCGCCAGAGGATTTTTCCATACCCTTGGCGGTTATCTTTACTGGATGGATTACATGCCGGATAATTTTCCCCAGTCCCTTGGCATGCTCTATCCCATCATTTACAATTACAGCTATCTCCTCGCAGAGGGTGTCCTGACTGTCATCCTGATCTCACTCCCTCCGGTTGCCAAAGCACTGGATCAGGTCAAATCCATCGCATCCTCTTCCAATTAACAGCAACAAAAGGAGCCCAAAAACGATGCTGTCCGGTCACCGGCAGCAAAAGAGGCAGCCTTCTTACTCCCTTCCGGAATAAGCGGGCTGCCTTTTTTGCTGTCTGCAAATACCGACTATTCTTCACTTCCCGTATCTGCTGTGCTCATGGGGGTAATCACAATGTTTTCCACACCGATTCCGGTTTTTCTTGTGATAATGTCTTCGATTCTGGCTCTCTGTTCATCGCTGATCTCGGACTGAGCCACAATCACGTCTGCCGTCTCACCGGTCAGATTCACTACCACATCGGAAAATCCTTTCGCTTCCAGAAGCAGCTCTGCCGCAGCCTCTTTTTCCACCAGTTCTGTCATCTCCACCATACTCTGTACCGCGCTCTGCCGTTCTTCCTCTGACAGATTTGTGTTGTTGATGATGGAATTCAGCGTTTCCTTATTTTGAGAACGCACCTGTTCTCTTTCAATCCTTGCCTCTGCCATGTATGTAGATGCTCCGGTCAGAACTGCCTCTCCCGGTGTCTCCGTAATGATGTCTGTATTTGAAATATCATCTTCGGCATTTGCGTCAACCTCATCTGTAATGTCATAATCCAGACTGGAAATATCCTGCAGGATTGTATCCGCATCCACGGTGGTACTCCCATCTGCCAAAACAGAGTCCGATGCTTTCTCTTTCTGGAGAACACCATCTGCATAGTTAATGTAGCCGGCTGCTGCAATCATGATGGCCAGAGCTGTGATGATGACCTGATTTTTTCGAAAGAGTTTCTTTTTCCCGGCAGTTCCGTCCGACCCGGCTTTTTCCGCGAATTCCTCAGATGCATCCATTCCATTTTCCAATTTTTCCACCATGAATTCTCCTTTACTTCATTTTCATCACCTTAATTTTATGGGCGTCCACCTGGAATAATGCCATAACTGCCTCCTTAATTTCCTTGACAATCACCGGATTATCCCCGCCTTCAGCAATCACCAGGACACCCCGCACCGCCGGGTACTCTTCGGATATGACATATGGAATCTCAGTCCCGTTGCCATCTCTTTCATAGACTGTGGTTTCTTCTCTGGATTCCGAACTGCCCTGTGTGGTGTTTTCTCCGCTTACACTTTCCTGCGTGCTTTTGCTGTCAGGAGTATCCTTCTCTACAATTTTTCTCCCTGTAGACTCAAGCGTAATAACAACCTGAACCCTTCCCACACCTTCCGCATTCAGAAGCGCAGATGTCAGCGTTTCTTCCATCCGGGTTACTTGATCATCCGGTTCTTCTGTTTCCGTCTGTTCTCCGCCGGCTTCCTCATAAACGGAATCCTCCGATGTATTTTTCTTCTCTACCGGCCAGACCAACACAACAAGCAGTGCAGCCAGCAGAATATATACTACAAGCTGTTCCTTCTTCTGATTTTTGAGAAGCGAGAATACTTTCTCTCTCATAAGCTATTCCCGGATCTCTACTATAATATGCT
>JAQYOA010000202.1 GCA_028727605.1 Lachnospiraceae bacterium | reverse complement strand
GGGAGAGCGCTTCTGGCTCTCCCCGAGGATGTCCGAAGAATTGAGGGCATCCGGTATGCAGTGACTTCCAATGGGGCTGCCGTTTATGATCTGCAGGAGAACCGTCTTTTGAAACAGCAGAAGCTGTCGAAAAGAGTGGTTCTGGAGATCATTGACAGGATGGATCAGGAAGAGATTGTCTATGAGGCGTTTATCGACGGAAAACCCTACGGTCAGAGGGAATATGTGGAGGATCCCGTTCGGTTTGGTTCTACTCTTAAGGCTGTGCCTTATATTCAAAGTACACGCACGTCGGTCGATGACATGAGGGCTTTTCTTCTGGAACATATTGATCAGCTGGATTGTATCGATGTAGTGACGATCAGTGAAGAAAAACAAAAAGAGTTATGGAGACGGCTGGAGAGGGAAGTGGAAGGAATCTATATTACCTCCTCCGTTCACCGCCTTTTGGAGATTTCCGATCAGGACTGCGGGAAACATTCCGGTCTGCGCTATCTGACGGAACATTTGACAATTCAAAGGGAGGAACTGGCAGCCTTTGGTGACGCAGACAACGATATTCAGATGCTGCAGTTTGCCGGAACAGGGATTGCGATGGGGAATGCGTCGGATGCCTGTAAAGAGGCAGCGGATTACGTTACGCTGACAAATGACGAGGATGGTGTCGCTTATGCGATCGAGAAAATACTGGCGAATTCATTTTCCTCTTGACATTTAAGAAATGTGTTATATAATCGGGATAGATAGTTACTATAGATAATTATATAAAATAATTATTTAAGGAAATGAAAAGGGGAAGGAGAATATGACAGAGGAAAAGCTAAGACGGTTTCTGGATGCCTGCTTTATCGCAAAAAGGATTGTGGAAACCCTGCCGGAGCTCCCGGACAATATGAAGCCAAGGCATATCCATGTTTTGGAGGCAATCTGGGAACAGGAAAAACAGCAGGGATTCGGACGTGTCAGCGATATCAGCGTGCAGCTTGAAATTACAATGCCCAGCATTACCAAGCTGGTGCAGGAACTGGAAGCGATGGAAATGCTGAGAAAAGAAACCGATCCGAAAGATCGAAGAGTTACTCTTTTGTATCTGACAGAAGCGGGAAGAGAATGTGTGAATCGTTATGTGAGAGAGTTTCACAGAGAATGGGCGGAGAAGCTCCCGGATATTTCCGATGCACAGGTGGATGAAGTGATTGAGAGAATTGCCAGGCTTGGAGAGACCATGCCGGGAAGAAAGGAAGTAAAGTATGGCAGCAGATAAAAAAGAAATTTCGTTTGTGGAAGGATCCATTTTTGGATCTTTGATTCGATTTGCAATCCCGGTTTTGGGTGCATTGATTTTACAGGCAGCGTACGGAGCGGTTGATTTGCTGGTGGTAGGACAGTTCGGTGATGCATCCAGTATCTCTGCGGTCGGCACCGGCAGTTCTTTTATGCAGATGGTTACCTTTATCATCACCAGTCTGGCAATGGGCTCTACCGTCATGATCGGACAGCATATCGGGGAAGGAAAACCACGTCAGGCAGGCAAGTCCGTCGGAACCTCGATTGTGTTATTTGTGATCATCGGAATTGTGATGACTGTGCTTTTGGAACTGAGTGCGGGAAGCATTGTGCAGATTCTGAAGGTACCGGAAGAGTCTGTGGACAAGGCAATTCTGTATCTTAGAATCTGTTCCGGAGGAATTCTGATTATTATCGCGTACAACGTGATCAGCAGCGTGCTTCGCGGAGTCGGAAATGCCAACCTTCCGCTGCTGTTTGTGGGCATTGCCTGTGTAGTGAATATTCTCGGAGATCTTCTGTTTGTAGCTGTATTGCGCATGGATGTGGCCGGAGCAGCACTGGCTACCGTTCTGGCGCAGCTGGTATCAGTCATTGCCTCAATTTTTGTCCTTCGAAAAGGACAGCTGCCGATCGAGTTTTCACTGTCGGACTGCCGGATTTACGGCGATGAGCTGAAGAAAATTCTGAATGTGGGAGTGCCGATTGCCATTCAGGAAACGATGGTTCAGATTTCATTTCTGGTCATCAATTCGATTATCAACGGTATGGGTCTGATGCCCTCTGCCGGATACGGAGTTGCGCAGAAGCTTGTTTCCTTTATTATGCTGGTGCCGTCCGCTGTGATGCAGAGCGTTTCTGCCTTTGTTGCACAGAATATTGGAGCAGGAAAGAAAGAGCGTGCAAGAAAAGGATATCTTACCGCTATGATAACAGGCTGTTCTGTGGGTGTATTGATTTTCCTTGCAGGATTTTTCGGCGGAGGATTGATGTCGTCCATATTTACCAGCGATCCTGAGGTTATCGCTCAGAGTGCATCTTACCTGAAAGGATTCTGCGGGGACTGTCTTCTGACCTGTGTGCTGTTTTCCAGCATTGGATACTTTAACGGATGCGGCAAGAGCATTCCGGTCATGATTCAGGGAATCACCTCCGCATTTTGTGTCCGTATTCCGGTCTCCATTCTGATGTCAAAACTGCCGAATACGTCTCTTATGATGGTGGGATTCGCAGCTCCGATTTCCACAATCTATGGAATTATCTTCTTTATCCTTTGTTTTGTCTGGATGGGAAAGAAAAAAATGATTTAGTTTTCGGACGGGATTTTACAAATAAAAAAGCTCTCAGAACGATGCCTTTGCGGCAGCGTTTTGAGAGCTTTTGTTGTTGACAGAAAGGGAAGACTTAGACACGAACCCAACCCATCGCTTCAGATACGGCGAAGATCAGGATCAGTGCAAGCAGAATCGGAGCAATCCATTTCAGCATTACAGTGTAGAATTTCTTTTCTTTAAAAGTTCCTGTTCGTTCCACTTCCTCGTAAATGATCCGGGGTTTTACGAAAAAGCCGATGCAGATACAGGTAAGGATGGCAACGATCGGCATCAGAATGCTGTTGCTGATAAAATCAAGAAAATCCAGAAGTCCCATACCGATAATCTGAATAAAGTCCAGCGGACCAAATCCCAGAGAGACAAGGCTGCCCACAGCCAGAATATAGATACTGACGATCAGAGTGGCTTTTTTGCGGCTCCAGGAGAATTTGTCACATACGATTGATACATTGGTTTCCAGAAGAGAAATCGCTGAGGTCAGTGCGGCAAACAGTACAAGGACAAAAAATGCACCTCCGATCAGGGAGCTGAATTTCATTTCGCTAAAAACTTTGGGAAGCGTGATAAACATCAGGGATGGACCTTTGCTTAATGCTTCCTCGCTTCCGCCGTAAAATACGAAAACAGAAGGAACGATCATAAGACCGGACAGAAAAGCGACCAGGGTATCGAATATTTCAATCTGACGTACGGAGCTTCTCAGATCATCGTCTTTTCTCATGTAGGAACCGTAAGTAATCATAATACCCATAGCCAGCGACATCGAGTAAAACAGCTGTCCCATGGCGGCCAGGACGGTAGTGGCTGAAAAATGGCCAAAATCCGGGAGCAGATAGTACTTGATACCGGCCAGTGCACCCGGACGGGTGATGCAAAAGCAGGAAATGCCGATAATCAGAACCACCAGCAGGGGCATCAGGATCAGACTGGCCTTTTCAATTCCCTTTTGTACACCGATCATGACAACCACGGCTGCAAGGATAGCAAAAACGGCAAAGCAGAGAATCGGTTCTACCGGCTTTGTGATGAATCCGGTAAAATAATCATCTGTGGCAGCTGCGCTGACGTTGCCGGAAAGAAAGACGGTCATGTATTTGATAACCCAACCGCCGATGACAAAGTAGTAGGGGCTGATGATGAAGGGAACGATGCAGGCAAGATACCCTACAAAACCGAAACGCTGATCCAGCTTTTTGAAAGCTCCGATGGCGCTCAGGCCCGTTTTTCTGCCGATGGCAACTTCCGTGAGCATAAGTGTGAAACCAAAAGTGACAGCTAAAAGCAGGTAGACCAATATGAAAATACCGCCTCCGTACTTGGCAGCCAGATAGGGAAATCGCCACAGATTTCCAAGGCCGACTGCTGATCCGGCAGCAGCAAACACAAAACCGATCTTGCCGGAAAATGAGTCTCTTTTTGAATTCATATAAGAACTCCTTTCTAGTAGTGATCTCTCTATTATGCCATCATTACGAGGGAAAAACAAGAAGGTTTTTTATTTGTATCAAACACACTCTGGTCTTTTGACAAAAGATTTGGTACAATAATCAGTAGACCCTGCCAAAGAAGGATGAGATGTTTGGGAAGGGGAAAGAAATTACCAAGGAGTGAGTAGAACATGAATCCAACTGTCAGTATTATCGTCCCTGTGTACAATTCCGAACAGTATCTCGGACGCTGTGTGGACAGCATTTTGGGACAGGAGTATACCGACTTTGAATTGATTCTGACAGATGACGGAAGCCAGGATGCATCCGGCAGAATCTGCGATGAATATGCGGCACGGGATAATCGAGTGCATGTAATCCATAAGGAGAACAGCGGTGTATCAGACAGCCGAAACAGGGCAATCAGTGAGGCGAGGGGAACGTATCTTCAGTTTGTTGACAGTGATGACTGGATCACACCGGATGCCACCAGACTCCTTGTTCAGGCGGCAGAGACCACCGGAAGTGATCTGGTAATTGCAGATTTTTACCGCGTCATCGGAGAGAGACTGTCTCAGAAAGGCGATATTGAGGAGGATGGACTGCTTACCAGAGAAGAATTTGCGGACTGTATGATGAAAAATCCGGCGGATTTTTATTACGGAGTTCTCTGGAATAAACTGTATCGGCGTGAAATTGTGGAGAAAAATCAGCTTCGCATGAATACACAGATCAGCTGGTGCGAAGATTTTATGTTTAACCTGGAATATATCTGCTATGCCGATCGCTTTTATGCGCTTCATGCTCCGATCTATTATTATGTAAAGACAAAGGGATCCCTGGTAAGCCAGGGCACCAGCATTACCAAGACGATTAAAATGAAATTTATGGTGTTTGAATATTATAATAATTTTTACAAACACATTTATGATGAGGAAGAGTACGAGAAGAAGCGGCTGTGGGTTTATGGCTTTCTGGTGGACGCGGCCGGAGACGGAACCGTTCCGCCGGCTATTTTACCCGGATCCAAGAAGCTGGGAGAGGAACGTGCCGGTATCTATCATCAGGCGATTGAAGGTGAGGGTGTATTAAATGATGTCTACCGGGAACGGAAACTTCTCGAGCGTGCCCTGGAAATAGCGGCTATCAAAAATGACATCACACTTCCGGAGGCAAGGATGCTTTTATGTGTGGAGGCGACCGGAGAGCGTGTGAGTAAAAAGGAACTGGCGGATTTTGCCGGTGTATCCAGAGGTCAGCTGAACGGACTGATCAAAAAACTGGTTTACCGTGAACTGATCAAAACGGAAGAACAGCGTACTGTAAAATCGGAACGGGGTATTCTTCAGATTACATTTCTTCCTGCAAGCAAGTCGGTGCTTTCTTCTCTGCATGCGGCACTTGAGGACTATGAACGGGAGAAATTTGCAGGCTTTGGTGAGGAGGAACTGATCCAGTATGCCTGCCTTTCCGAAAAGATTAAGGAGAACATACAAAAGAGATTGTTGTAAAGAAGGAGGAGAGTGCGTGGATCAGAGGGAGGTAATCAACGACGTATTAGTTCATCTGTTCAATAAGATCTGGAAACTTGAGGAAGAGGCAATCATCACTGAGGAATACAAAGACATCACAAACAATGATATGCATATCATTGAGGCAATCGGACTGGAAGGACAGAATATGTCTTCCATTGCGGCAAAACTGGACATCACCGTAGGATCGCTTACAACATCGATGAACAGTCTGGTAAAAAAAGGATATGCCGAGAGGGAAAGAAGTGAAAAAGACCGCAGGGTGGTGTACATTCATCTCACGGGAAAAGGAAGAAGGGCATATCGTCATCATGAACAGTTTCATCGTCAGATGGTGGATTCGGTTATGGAAGCCCTTGATCCGGAAGAAATTCAGGTATTGGTAAAGACACTGCAGGGGCTGTCTGATTTTTTTCAGCATTATCAATAGAGTTGTCTATACTTAAAGAAGAAATCAGGGTGAAACAGGCGAAGAGGTAGAGTATGGCACAGCAAAATCAGGATATATTAAGACAAACCCGCAAGGAAACGATTTCTCTTCCGAAAAACCAGAAAATCCGTTTTCTTGTATCGGAGGATCACGGCAGTTTTTCTCCGTCTCACTATCATGAGGCGATTGAAGTTATCTGCGTTCTGGAGGGCTCCTGTATTGTGACGATGCCGGATCGCACGATAACACTGGAGAGCGGTCAGTTTCTTGTGATCAATTCCGGGCTGGTTCATGCCTCGCGCTGTCCATCTACCGGGAATCATACGATTCTGCTCCAGATACCGGATGAGTTTCTGTCTGCCTATCTGCCGGATCCGTCAAAACTGTGGTTTTCCATTGACTATAACAGCACCAGTGAAATGGTGCAGAATCAGATTCAGAGATTGCGGGAGCTTCTTCTTTCCATGGGGAAAATGAAGAAAGAGGCACAGCCGGGTTATATGCTGAGTGTGATGAAGCTTTTGTTTGAATTTCTGGAAATATTGTACCGGAACTTTCTTCATGAGATGCCCGGAGACTACCATCCCAAAAGTGCCCGGGTGCTTTCCAGATTGGATGCTGTTCTCACATTCACACAGGAGAACTACAACAGAGCGATTTCCCTTGGCGAGGCGGCATCGGTGGCAGCGCTGCAGCCGGAGTATTTCTGTCGCTTCTTCCGGCAGAATATGGGGATGACTTACAACGCTTATCTCAATGATTACCGTCTTTCAAGAGTTTACCGTGATCTGATAGCCACAGATCAGGGAGTGGGAGAGCTTTCGGCAAAGCACGGGCTCACCAATGAAAAGCTGTTTCATCGGCTGTTTCGGGAACGTTTTCACATGACGCCTTTGCAGGTGCGGAAGATGGCGCGACTGGCGGAAAATAATATATATTACAGAACTGAGGATGAGAAAAATGACGAAAGAAGAATTGGCACTGGAGGTAATTGAGAGGCTGAAGAAAGAGTATCCGGATGCCGGATGTACGCTGGATTATGATCAGGCCTGGAAACTGCTTGTCAGTGTGCGGCTGGCAGCGCAGTGTACGGATGCACGCGTCAATGTAGTGGTAGAGGATTTGTATGCCAGGTATCCGAGCGTGTCTGCGCTCGCGGAGGCTTCTCCGGAGGAAATCGAAGAGATTGTCCGTCCATGCGGTCTCGGAAGGAGCAAAGCGCGGGATATCAGTGCCTGTATGCGGATTCTGAAAGAAAAATATGACGGAAAAGTCCCGGATGATTTTAATGCTCTTTTGCAGCTGCCGGGTGTGGGAAGAAAGAGTGCGAATCTGATCATGGGGGATGTGTTTGGAAAGCCGGCGATTGTTACGGATACGCACTGCATCCGTCTGACGAACCGGATCGGTCTGGTGGATGGTATCAAAGAACCAAAAAAAGTAGAAATGGCACTGTGGAAGATTATTCCGCCGGAAGAAGGCAGCGATTTCTGCCACCGGCTGGTATATCATGGAAGAGAAATCTGTACGGCGCGGACAAAACCTCACTGTGACCGGTGTGTTCTGGCAGATGTCTGCTGCAAAAACGGGGTAGAAGATGATGAAAGCGGTGGCTTTTTTGGAAAGATGCTGTTATAATGAGTACGGACAAAAGAAAGGCTGTCTGAATCTATTTAGCAAAGGATGAAATTATGTATCATTTATTAAGTCGTTATTTTAGCGCCAGCCAGCTGGCAATGCTGGGAATTATTTTTACATTCCTGCTTACTTTTTTTGCATTGAAACATCCGTTTCCGTTTCTTCCAAGCGATCATGGACGTGATTTTGCGGTAAACGGAAGTCTGTCACGGGGAAAGATTCGTGGTGTCGGACTGACGTTCGTCATCTGTTTTCTGATCGGAGGCCTTTTGTTCCTGCCTCTTGACGGGGAAATGGCGGTCTATGGGATTCTGCTTGTATGCATCATGCTGAGCGGATATCTGGATGATGCATCGGATACCCCCTGGAGTGATTACAAAAAGGGTGCGATTGATCTGGTGCTTTCCGTTGTTACCATGCTGACCTTTTTAAATTACAATTCCACCACGATCCTGCTCGGTACATATGAGCTGACAATTCCTAAAGCAGTTTATCTGGTACTCGGAATTATTCTGATCTGGATTTCGATCAATGTTACGAACTGTTCCGACGGTGTGGATGGATTGTGTGCCAGTTTGTGTACCGTAGTGATTTTCTCTTTCAGCATCATTTTCCGTGAGCAGCTTGGCAGCTATACAGTGGCGAATGAACTGCTTGCGGCTGCTCTGCTGGCATACCTGTATTTTAATACGTCTCCGAGCAGTATGCTGATGGGAGATGCAGGTTCGAGAGCGTTAGGTTTTTACATTGCTGTGATTGCGATGAAGTCGTCTCATCCGTTCCTGTATCTTCTGCTGGCAGGAGTATTGATTGTGGATGGAGGACTTGGACTGGTAAAGATTTTCCTGAAGAGATTTTTAAAGATATCGATCCTTAAGAACACGCGAACTCCGCTGCACGACCATATGCGTCTGAAATACAAATGGTCAGATACACAGGTAGTAAACCGTTTCGTGATTTTGCAGATTCTTCTTGCAATCATTGCCTGCCTGGTGATTCTTTGATCCGATCCAAAGAAAAAGAGTTGTCATTTTTTGACAACTCTTTTTCTTTTTCCGATTTTTCGGCAGCAATCAGATTCTGGTAATGCCATCATCGTCATAGCGATCGTAAACGGCATCTTCGTATCCAATCATGCGAATGGTTGCATCATCGATTTCCGGAACCGATTCTGCGGCATCGGCAACCGGAATACAGTGACCCTTGCGGATAAACAGAGGCACTTCGTTGAGTGCGATTTCCACATAGTGATGTCCGGCAGGGAGAATCTCTTCGGAAATGGATCCGTCCGGAAGGAATTTGATAAATTTCATCTCTTCCGGCAGATAAACGTATCGTCCCTCTGCATTCTGGGTGTAAACAGGAGCAATCATGATTTCGTTTCCGATCATCAGCTGGTCTTCTACACGGCGGGCCATGCGGTCATCCGGATAAACAAAGGCGAGCGGTTTGAAGTACATGTCATTGTTCAATGCAGCTTTCATGAATTCACTGTAAATATACGGAATCAGACGATAGCGTACACCGACAACATGGCGGAAGTCTTCAATATTTTCAAATTGATAGCATTCCTGCTCTCTGGTGCCGAGAGCGGCATGGTTGCGCATCAGAGGGGTAAATACGCCGAGGGCAAGCCAGCGGAGTACCAGATCTCTCGAGGTATTTGCGCCAAAACCGCCCAGGTCTGCGCCGCTGTATAAGAAGCCGCACATATTGAGGGACGGCATCATCTTCAGGTTCAGGAGAATGTGAGACCACCAGGACTTATTATCACCGGTCCAGATGCCGCCGTAGCGATGCATGCCGACATAGGAGGAGCGGGAGAACATCAGGATTCTCTTATCCGGTGAGATTCTCTCGAAAGCTTCGCCCGCAGCACGGGTCATATTATAGCCAAACAGATTATGTACTTTGTCATGGCGAACCAGTTTTCCGTCCACGTTGTGGTAAAAACGTTTGTAATCATCCGGACTGTTTGCAAGAGTGCTGATTTTCCGTCCCAGGAAGAAATGAGGAACGGAAGGATCGTTCGCCATATATTTTTCCATCATTTCTTTTAACTCGGCAATTCCTTCCTGAGAATAAAAGATGGCCGGTTCATTCATATCATTCCAAAAACCGTCAATTCCCTTGGAAATCAGAAAATCGTACTTGTCACCAAACCATTTCCGTGCATCCTTGTTGAGCATATCCGGGAAATGTGTCCAGCCGGGCCATACGGCAGCTTCGAAATCGGAACCGTCTTCCCGTTTGCAGAAATAATTGTTTTCTTTTCCTTCTTCGTAGACATCATAGCCATCTTCGATTTTGACACCTGCATCGATGATCGGAATCAGATGAATCTTTTCCGCTTTCATATCATTTACAAAGCCCTCAAAATCGGGGAAACGGTCCTCGTTGATGGTGAAATCCTTGTAATCCTGCATGTAGTCGATATCCATATAAATCATATCGATGGGGATGTGATTTTCGCGGTATTTCTGTGCAACTTCGCGAAAATCTGCTTCTGTTTTATAACCCCAGCGGCTCTGACCGAAACCGAACGCAAATTTCGGAGGAATAAAGCTCCTTCCGATCATGCTGCGGAACTGTTTGACGATATCATAGTCGGATTCACCTGTGATGACATAAAGGTATAAATCGGCATCTTCACAGGAAACGGTAAGCTGATTTGAAACGGTGTATCCGATATCAAAACGGATTTGTGCCGGATAATCAAAGAATAATCCAAAATGCTGTTCACCGGAAATCAAAAGAAAATTGTGAGCGCCGTAGAGAGAAGTCTTGTCCTCTGTGTGCTCCGGATCATCTGCACAGTCGCTGATGTAAAGATAGCCGCGTTTATTGATTCCGCGGTTTGCTTCGCCAAGGCCGAAGACGATCTCATCGTCGGCCATTGTCCAGGAATAGCAGAAGCCGTTGTCAGTTGAAACGGTGCCGAATTCAGGGGCACCGGAAGTGGGGGAGATCTGTGCAGTCACTGCTTCGGTCTCAAAAGGGGTACCAAACACATACTTGTTGATCATAAAAACCTCCATGAAAATATATTTACGAGGAAAGTCTGACTGTTTGTCAAACTGATTTCATACAATTATCATAGCATATGTCCATAAGAATTTCCAGAATAGATCGTTTTGAATGAAAAAAGATAATATCGCCGTATTTTTGCACAGGATTTTACCTGTTCTCTGACTGTGTTTTGTGGTACACTAAGTACAGCAAAATAAGTCACCGAAAGTGCAGCTGCACAGGTGAGAAAGGGAGGATCTTTATGAAATTTACCGAAGGTTACTGGCTTCCCAGTGAAAAATCCAATGCATCATATGCAATGCAGGCTTATGAGGTGGAGAAAATCCCGGGAGGTATGAGAATCCTGGCAACAACCCGTCCGATTGAGCACCGCGGAATGACATTGAACCTGCCGACGATCACGATCGAATTTGTTGCTCACAGGGATGATACGATTTCCATGGAAGCATGGCATTATGAGGCATATGACGCAAAGGTGCCGTCTTTCGAGAAAAATGAGACCATCAATGAGAACGTGACCGTGACAATTAACGATGAGGAAGCACTTCTGGATACCGGAAAAGTTCAGGTGCGTGTTAATCGGAAATTCTTTGGATATACCTTTGAAGCAGACGGAAAGGTACTGACAGGAAGCGGTTTCCGGAATCTTGGCTATATGAGATGGGATCGCGAGCAGAGTACGATGTTCCCGGCAGAGAATTATCTGACAGAGAAATACCAGCCGTATATGGTAAGCGAGCTTTCTCTGCAGGCCGGAGAGTGTGTTTACGGTCTTGGAGAGCGCTTTACCGCCTTTGTGAAAAACGGACAGGTTGTGGATACCTGGAACGAAGACGGAGGAACGGCATCTCAGGTAGCGTATAAATGTGTTCCTTTCTATATGACCAACCGCGGATACGGTGTGCTGGTTGACAGTACCGACAATGTATCTTTTGAGGTTGCCAGCGAGAAAGTAGAGTATGTTGGATTTTCCGTACCGGGAGAGAGAATCAAATATTATCTGTTCTACGGTCCGACTCCAAAAGAAGTGATGAATGCTTATACAGCGCTGACCGGTCGTCCCGCACTGCCGCCGGCATGGTCCTTTGGTCTGTGGCTTTCCACTTCCTTTACCACAAATTATGATGAAGAGACCACCACATCCTTTATTGAGGGTATGGAAAAGAGAAATATTCCGCTGAGTGTATTCCATTTCGATTGCTTCTGGATGCATGAATTCCACTGGTGTGATTTTGAGTGGGATAAAAAATGTTTCCCGGATATCCGTGCAACGCTGAAAAAGTATCACGACAAAGGGCTTCATATCTGTGCATGGATCAATCCTTATATCGCTCAGGGAACCGAATTCTTCAAAGAGGGAGCAAAGAACGGTTATCTTCTGATGCGTGCAGACGGAAAAGGTGTATGGCAGACAGATAATTGGCAGGCCGGTATGGGACTTGTGGACTTTACCAATCCGGATGCTGTGAAATGGTATACAGACAAGCTGAAAACCGTTCTGGACTGCGGCGTGGATTGCTTTAAGACCGACTTCGGCGAGAGAATTCCTGTGGATGTGGTATATCACGACGGAAGTGACCCGCAGGCTATGCATAACTATTATACCTATCTTTACAATAAAACCGTATTCAACCTTCTCAAGAGCGTAAAAGGTGAAAATGAGGCAGTTCTGTTTGCGAGAAGCGCAACCGCAGGCGGCCAGCAGTTCCCGGTACACTGGGGCGGTGACTGCTCTGCAAATTATCCGTCCATGGCAGAGACTCTGCGCGGCGGACTCTCCTTTGCTATGAGCGGTTTCTCCTTCTGGAGCCATGATATTTCCGGATTCGAGAGCACTGCGACTCCTGATCTGTACAAGAGATGGGTTGCTTTCGGACTGATGTCTACTCACAGCCGTCTCCACGGTTCCACCAGCTACCGCGTTCCGTGGCTGTTCGACGAGGAATCCTGCGATGTTGTCAAGTTCTTCACCAATCTGAAGTGCCGACTGATGCCGTATATTTACCAGAGATCTGTGGAGGCCCATGAGGAGGGAACTCCGGTTATGAGACCGATGGTATTTGAATATCCGACGGATCCGGCAGTAAAATATCTGGATCAGCAGTATATGCTTGGAAATGCGCTTCTGGTAGCACCTGTGTTCCGCGAGGATCATGTGGCAGAGTATTATCTTCCGGAAGGAACCTGGACCGACCTGCTGACCGGAGAGACCAAAGAAGGCGGAAGATGGTATCAGGGAACCTACGACTATTTCTCCATGCCGCTGTATGTACGTGAGAATTCCATCCTTGTAATGGGAAGCGACGAAACAAGACCGGATTACGATTACAGTGACCGTCCGACCGTGTGCATCTATCAGCCAAAAGAGGGCGAGAAGATCACAGAGAGAATTCCGGATGTTCATGGCGCGACAGTTTGCACTGTTGCCGCAGTCAAAGAGAATGGCTCTGTTCGTGTTACTGTTGAAGGAAGCCATACAGATATGAAAGTGGAAGTGATCGAGGGAAGCGAAAAGAAAGAGGCTGTGCTTTTGGCAGATCAGAATGAAGTTGTAATTTGCTAAACAAATACGAAAAGGGGGCTGTTTTGCAGCCCTCTTTTTGCACCCTGTTTTTCAAATTACCGGGGTTTTGTTTGCACTTAGTGTTTTCGAATCATAGTCCGATAGGCACTGGGTGTCTGTCCCATATATTTTTTAAACAGCCGTGTGAAATAATTGATATCGTCAATTCCGCAGGAGGACGCAATCGTCTGGATACGAAGGTTGGTCGTATTCAAAAGAAGAATGGAATGTTCCACCCGTTTTCTGTTTACGTATTCGGTCAATGTGCTTTTGGTTTCTTTCTTAAAGGTGGCAGACAGATAGGTCGGACTGATGGAGAACCGCAAAGAGAGAGCCCGAAGCGACAAATCTTCCGTCAATGACATATTGATGTAAGTTAAAACCTTCTGCAGGATCGGTGAGTAACCCTTGACGGAATGACTTTTGACTGTCAGAGTGTATTTTCGGATCATTTCCCGACTTAAGCGCCGGTAGGAATCGTGATCGGTCATCTGTTCAATTTCCCTTGCATACTGAGAGGAAAGATCATCCAGATACAGCGGAGGGACACCTCCTGATTCCGCCGCTTTGCGGAGCAGCGTGTTGAGCACAATCAGATAGTTTTTGTTGTTGCGAAGAAGACTGTAGGAGCGTTGTTCAAGACGAAAAGGATCTTCTCCGGTAATAAAAGGCTGAATATCCTCAAGGCTCCCCAACGAGACAGCCTGTATCAGCTGATTTTCCAGCTGGTAACGGTGCTCAATGAGTTCCCGGTTATCCGGCTTGATGATAGAATTCCTATAGTAATCCTGATTGATTTCATCGTGAAAAATATCACTGGTACAGACAGAAAATTCGTCTGTTCCGCCGTAGATCTCAGAAGCCAGGGTGAAAACAACGGCCTGAAGAAAATCCTCGCGTTCCACAAAAGGGATACAGGAATAATACTGTTTGAAATATTCCCGGTATTCATTTGGAAGATGCAGGCTCTGCTGAAGCTTCAGAAAATGTCCGTCACTGATTTTATAAAACGTATAAGGTCCGCCGATGAGGTAGAGCTGCGGAGAAGTATCGGGAAGTTTCATGAGAAAATGACGGCAGAAAAACTGATCCTCGAAGCAGTACAGGATGCGGTCCTGACAGACTTTGAAAAATTCATGAAAGGCTTCCGATTGATTGTAATTCGCTGCCAGTTTTTTTCGGAGACCGTAATCCAGGTCCAGAGTGGACAGTGCGTCTTCATCGGCAAGATACGTATCGATATTTGAATTTTTCAGCAGCTTTCTGGTAAAAGATATGATAGAGTCGTAATCCGCCATAGAGGGCTCCTTTCGCACATTTTTCTTTGAAAGATGGCTACTTGATCATTATCATACAAAATTGATTGATTTACAAATAAAAAAGTAATAAAATGCGATTGGATGGTAAAAAAATCAGAACTGAGAACCAGATGTTTTGTTACAATAATCGTGTCCGCAGGCGGAAAGTGTAGACATCTCAAGGAGGACAATCAATGAATCACAGGGAAACGAAACCGTTTGGCATGAGGGATAAGATCGGCTATCTGTTTGGAGATTTTGGAAATGATTTTACCTTTATTTTTGCCAGCTCTTTTCTGATGGTCTTTTACATGAAAGTACTTGGCATCAGCGGAGCAGCTGTAGGAACTTTGTTTATGGCGGCGAGATTCGTGGATGCATTTACAGACGTGGGAATGGGACGGATCGTGGATTCGTTAAAGCCTGCAAAAGACGGAAAATTCCGGTGCTGGATCCGCAGAATGTGCGGTCCGGTGGCGATTTCCAGTTTTCTGATGTATCAGTCGGCTTTGGTCGGAGCACCGATGGCGATCAAACTGGTATATATGTATGTGACTTATATTTTGTGGGGAAGCATCTTTTATACTTCCATTAATATTCCGTATGGATCTATGGCGTCAGCTATGACAGAGGAACCGGACGAGCGAACTTCGCTTTCCACATACCGTTCGATTGGTGCGACACTTGCCAGTCTGGTGATTGGTGTGGTGACTCCGCTGGTCATTTACACCAAAGATGGAAATGGAAATCAGGTAATCCGGGGAGGAAATGTTTTTACAGTTACAGCCGGTGTGTTTTCGGTATTAGCGATTATTTGTTATCTGATTTGTTACCGGATGACGACAGAGCGTGTCCGGATTGAGAAGGAGAATACGGAAAAACTTACCTTTTCTCAGACATTTCAGGCGATTTTTACCAGCCGGTCGTTGCTTGGCATCATCGGTGCAGCGATTTTTCTGCTGCTTAGCCAGCTTCTGATCAGTTCTATGAACAACTATTTATATACAGAGTATTTTCAAAACGCGGCCGGGATTTCGGCTTATACCGTGATTACCACAGTCATGATGCTTCTGATTGTAGCACCTTTCGGCGTACCAATCTCCCGGAAATTCGGAAAGAAGGAAGCAGCGACGGCAGGACTTTTCCTGTCGGCGGGAACTTATTTTCTGATGTATCTGCTGAGAATCCGGAACCTTTGGCTTTTTCTTGCGCTGACAGCGGTGGGATATCTTGGAATGGCATTTTTCAACACAGTTATTTGGGCAAATATCACAGATGTCATCGACAATCAGGAAGTAGTCACCGGTTCCAGAGAGGACGGAACGGTTTATGCCGTCTATTCCTTTGCAAGAAAAGTAGGGCAGGCGCTGGCCGGAGGAGCCGGCGGATGGGCTCTGACCCTGATTGGGTACGATGAAAAGCTGCAGGTACAGAGTGCGGAAGTGATTCAGGGAATCTACTCGGTATCCACATTGATTCCAGCAGTGTGTTTTCTGATTGTTGCTTTGATTCTGTGGTTTGTGTATCCGCTGAATAAGAAAAAGGTGGAGGAAAACACGAGGATACTTCAGAAAAGGCATCACCTTTAAGATTTTTACCCGTAAGGGAAAAATAGAAAAAACGGATCCGGTATTTGCCGGATCGGAACAAAAGCCAGATGGAGGTAAGTATGGGGAAAACAAAAGCAAGTGAAAAAGTAAGGTATTTTCAGAATCCAAACGGACCGGTAATCGGAGTGACCGCAAGAGAGCCAATCTGCGTGGATGGTTTGTACTTCCGTGACATCAATGGAGACGGAGTTCTTTCCTGTGCAGGAGACTGGAGAAAATCGCCGAAGGAGAGAGCGGAGGCACTGGCAAAAGAACTGTCTGTAGATGAAAAAATCGGTCTTATTTTCCTGAGTTCCTGGAAAATGGGAATTGAGCAGGAGAAGAAAGAACTGGTAGATGAGACAGGATTGCTGGACGAAGAATATGTAGAGAAAGGTTCTTCTATTTTTGCAGTCACTTCCAAAGAAGGAACCACCAAAACGATGAAAGATTTTCATGTGAGAGAGTTCATTCTCCGTGCAAATCCGAAACCGGATGAGCTGGCAGACTGGATTAACGAGCTGAATCGTTTGGCGGAGGAGGCAGAGCACTTTGTTCCTGCCCTGGTAGTTTCCAATTCCAGAAACGAGAACGGTGAAGTGGTTTTCGGTATGAATGACGCTTCCGGCGTTTTTGCTACCTGGCCGGGAACCATGGGAATCGCTGCAGCAATCAAGGGAAGCGGCGACCTTTCCATTATCGATGATTTTGCGGACTGCATTAAGCGGGAGTGGGATGCAGTTGGAATGAAAAAAGGCTATATGTACATGGCAGACTGTATGACAGATCCAAGATGGCAGAGAACCTACGGAACTTTCGGAGAGGATCCGGAGCTGATTCAGGAAATCTTCCGTCGTCTGATCCCGGGTGTACAGGGAAGTGATTCCGGTGTTACCACGGATGGAGTTGCCCTGACCGTAAAACATTTCCCGGGCGGCGGTGCCCGTGAAAACGGTTTTGATCCTCATTACAGACAGGGTCAGTGGAATGTATATCAGACTCCGGACAGCCTCCGGAAATATCATATCAAAGGATTCCTTCCGGCCATTGAGAAAAAGGCAGCATCCATTATGCCTTATTACGCAAAACCGGCGAGGGCAAAGAGTGCTGAGCAGTATGATCAGAATGGTAATCCGATCGAATGGATTCCGGTTGGATTTGCATTCAACAAAGCTTTTATCCAGGATATCCTGAGAGATCAGATGGGATTTGAAGGCTATGTAAACAGTGATTCCGGTATCGTACAGAGAATGGCATGGGGCGTGGAAGAACTGGAAATCTGTGAGAGAGTTGCACTGGCAATCAATACCGGCGTAGACATTATCAGCGGTTCCTATGATCTGGAGTGTGCAAGAGAGGCTTATGACCGCGGACAGAACGGTTACTATACAACACAGGGTCATCCGGTTCCGGAAGGATATCAGCTGGAGCAGATTATTCTGACAGAAGAGGCGCTGAATCGTGCGGTGGCAAGAACGCTGGAAGAACGTTTTACTCTTGGGCTTTTTGAGAATCCTTACCGTGATCCGGCAAAGGCAGTGGAGGTTGTTGCAACGAAAAAAGACTGGGATGCAGCAGCAGATGTGCATCGTAAATCGGTTGTACTGTTAAAGAAAGATAGTGCGCTTCCGGTAAAAGAAGGCACCAAAGTTTATGTGGAATGCTTTAATAAGACTCCGGAAGCCGCAGAAGCTGCAACCAGTGAACTGAAGAAAATGGTGGAAGCAGAAAATGTGGAGCTGGTGGATGACTATACGAAGGCCGATACAGCAATTCTGTTTGTAACCCCAAGTTCCGGAGAGTATTTCAATGCGACAAAAGGTTATCTGGAGCTGGATATCTGTGATGGCAAGGAAGTGTGTGATGTGGATGACGAGGGAAGACCTGCAGAAACAACACATCTTGAGACAACTCTGTCAGAGGCAGGAAAGATTGCCAGAATCGCCGATGCAGTTCATGCCAACGGAGGAAAGGTGATCTCCAGTATTAACTTTACGCTTGCCTGGGAAGTTGGAAATGTAGAAAAATACTCCGATGTACTGCTGGCCGGATTCGATACCTATCCGTCAGCAATCCTGGATGTGATTTTCGGAAGATTTGCTCCTGTCGGAAAACTTCCGATTACGCTGCCGAAAGATGACAGTGTATTGAAAGTAAATGCGGATGGTGTCTGCATTTCTCCGAATGATGTACCGGGATATGATAAAGATCAGTATATGCCGGAAGAGATGAAGGACGAAAACGGCAAAGCTTATGCATACCGGGATGCGGCAGGCAATTATTATGAAATGGGATTTGGGCTGAATGCTTGACTTGTCGGGCAGTTAGCTGGTAGAATATAGGAAACGGGCGGTACAAAGGCGGTACGATGAGGGTACGGTTTTGTACTGCCCTTTCTTATTACTGGCAGTGTGATCTGCAGAAAGTGGGGAAAAGGATATGGATAATCTGGTTGAAATGTTAGATGAGCTTATGAAACGGGCCAGGACGGACGGAAAGCTGAAAGAAGAACTTCTGGCGACAAGAAAGGAGAAGAATCCGCTTTCTGCTTTCTGTGGAAAATGTCGTGAACTGGGCTATCCGATTTATGATATGGATCTGGCGATGGCTGGGGAGGAATTTTATGCCGCGATCAAGAGAAGTACCAATGGCGGAGGAGAGAATTCTCCTGTTCTTGAAGGGGAAGATGATTTTTATGAGCTGTTTTTTGCTTCCCTGGAAGAAAATTAGGATAAGCCGGTTGCGAAGGCTTCCGGTGAATTGGGCAGTACAAAGAGTGTAATGAAAAGCATGTAAGAAAAAGAGCTGCGGCTCCTGTGGGAATAGGACAGGAGCCGCAGCTCTTTTTTAGAAATACTGTTCTATGTGAGCAGCCAGAAGGGAATCGTAGTTCCCTTCCAGTTCCTCACTGCGGCCGGCAAACCGCAGATTTGTCTCCACCCCAACGGGCTCATCTGCATCCGCATATTCCCAGATGTGGTAGGAGAGTCCCCGGTGAACAAAATCAATGCTCCCCAGGTTGTCTTCTTCTGTGTAAGTGTAGGAAATCCCTTTGGCATTCAGCTGTTTCTGAATTTCCGTCATGTGCATAAATATCGCCTCTTTTTGAAAGATTATTCCTTTTCGCGGATAGACGCGTGGTAATCCTGCAGGGAACGAACTTCGCCGAGTCCATGGTGGCGCACATTTTTAATTCCGTTTGCGGTAGCCTTGGCTGCAGCAATGGTGGTCATATAAGGAATCTTGGCTTTGATGGCTGCCTTTCGCAGATAGCTGTCATCATGAATGCTGTCTTTTCCGATCGGGGAATTGATAATCAGCGAAATCTTGCGGTTGGTAATCAGATCAAGAATATTGGGTCTGCCTTCATACAGCTTGTAAACTCTGGATGCCTCAAGGCCTGCTTTTTTTAACAGTTCGTAGGTTCCCTGGGTGGCCAGGATGGTAAAGCCAAGATCGGCAAAACTCTGCGCAACCTCTACAACTTCCTCCTTGTCCTTGCGGTTTACGGAGATCAGCACGGTGCCTTCCAGAGGCAGGCACATCTGTGCGGCTTCCTGAGCACGGTAGAATGCTTCGCCCCAGGAGTGAGATAAACCGAGCACCTCTCCTGTGGAACGCATTTCCGGTCCAAGCACCGGATCCACTTCCTGGAACATATTGAACGGGAAGACAGCTTCCTTAACTCCGTAGTAGGGAATTTCCTGCTCTTTTAATGACGGAACCGGTGAAGGTCTGTTGGTAATTTCTGAAGTAATAATATCTGTTGCCAGAGGAACCATACGGATATTGCATACCTTGGATACCAGCGGTACTGTACGGGAAGCTCTTGGATTTGCCTCCAGAACATAGACGCGGTCATTTTCAATCGCATACTGCATGTTCATGAGACCCTTGACGTGCATTTCTTCTGCGATTCTTCGGGTATATTCCTTAATCAGTTCCACATTTTCCGGTGAAATATGGCGGGAAGGAATGATGCATGCAGAGTCTCCGGAATGGACACCGGCAAGCTCGATATGCTCCATAACAGCCGGAACAAAAGCGTGCGTTCCGTCACTGATGGCATCCGCTTCACATTCCATTGCGTGATTCAGGAAACGGTCAATCAGGATCGGACGATCCGGTGTGACACCGACAGCAGCATTCATATAGCCAACCATACTCTCATCGTCATAGACAACTTCCATTCCACGTCCGCCGAGAACGTAGGATGGACGAACCATAACCGGATATCCGATTTTTGCGGCAATGGCAAGCGCTTCGTCCACTGTAGTTGCCATTCCGGATTCCGGCATGGGAATCTCCAGCTTTTCCATCATAGCCCGGAACAGATCACGGTCTTCTGCCAGGTCGATTACTGCCGGAGAGGTACCGAGAATCTTGACACCGTTTTTCTCCAGTTCGGAAGCCAGGTTCAGAGGTGTCTGTCCGCCAAACTGTGCGATGACGCCTACCGGTTTTTCTTTTTTGTAGATCGAAAGAACATCTTCAAGGGTCAGCGGTTCAAAATACAGCTTGTCTGAAGTATCGTAATCGGTGGAAACCGTTTCCGGATTGCAGTTCACGATAATGGTTTCAAAGCCCAGCTTTTTCAGGGCAAGAGATGCATGAACACAGCAGTAATCGAATTCAATACCCTGACCGATCCGGTTCGGGCCGCCGCCAAGGATCATAACCTTTGGTTTACCGGAGGAGACTGGATTTTTGTCCGGTGCGTTGTAGGTGGAATAATAGTAAGCACTGTCTTTGGTTCCGCTGACATGGACACCCTCCCAGGCTTCCTCCACGCCCAGACTGATTCTGCGATTGCGGATCTCATCTTCTGTGATGGAGAGAACCTGGCTTAAGTATTTATCGGAAAAACCGTCTTTTTTCGCCTGAATCAGCTGTTCGTCGGAAGGAAGATGCCCTTTGCAGGCTTTGAGTGCTTCTTCCTCTTCCACAAGTTCTTTCATCTGTTCAATAAAGTAGGTTTTCACCTTTGTGATCTCATGGATTTCCTCTACGGTAGCTCCCTTTCTCAGCGCTTCGTACATAAGGAAATGACGCTCACTGGAAGGAGTATTCAAAAGGGTGAGAAGCTGTTCTTTTGTTTTTGACGGGAAGTCTTTGACATTTCCAAGGCCGTATCTTCCGGTTTCCAGACTGCGGATGGCTTTCTGGAAAGCCTCTTTGTAAGTCTTACCGATGCTCATGACTTCTCCTACAGCACGCATCTGTGTGCCGAGTTTGTCTTCTACACCTTTGAATTTTTCAAATGCCCAGCGGGCAAACTTGATTACAACATAATCGCCGTCCGGAACATATTTATCCAGAGTGCCGTATTTTCCGCAGGGGATATCCTTTAAGGTAAGGCCGGTAGCCAGCATAGCGGATACAAGGGCGATCGGGAATCCGGTAGCTTTGGAAGCAAGTGCGGAAGAACGGGAAGTTCTCGGATTGATCTCGATGACAACCACACGGTCAGTAACCGGATCATGGGCGAACTGTACGTTTGTTCCGCCAATTACCTGGACGGATTCCACAATGCGGTATGCCTGTTCCTGGAGACGTTTCTGGCATTCTTCGCTGATGGTCAGCATAGGAGCAGAGCAGAACGAATCTCCGGTATGGACACCCAGCGGATCGATATTTTCAATGAAGCAGACTGTGATCATATTGTTGTCGGCATCACGTACGACCTCCAGCTCCAGCTCCTCCCAGCCAAGGATGGATTCTTCTACCAGAACCTGGCCCACAAGGGAAGCCTGCAGTCCTCTGGCACATACGGTTTTCAGTTCCTCAACGTTGTACACCAGTCCGCCGCCGGCGCCGCCCATGGTATAAGCAGGGCGGAGAACTACCGGATATCCCAGCCGGTCTGCGATAGCAAGGGCTTCGTCTACGCTGTAGGCGACTTCGCTTCTTGCCATTTCGATACCGATTTTGTTCATGGCTTCCTTGAACTCAATGCGGTCTTCACCGCGCTCAATGGCGTCAACCTGTACGCCGATGACTTTGACCTGATATTTGTCGAGGATTCCTTTTTTGGAAAGTTCTGCACAGAGATTGAGACCGGACTGTCCGCCAAGATTTGGCAGCAGAGCGTCCGGCCGCTCTTTGGCAATGATCTGCTCGAGGCGGTCTGCGTTGAGCGGTTCAATGTAGGTAACATCTGCGGTTTCAGGATCGGTCATAATCGTTGCCGGATTGGAATTGACCAGAACGATTTCGTAGCCCAGTTTTTTTAACGCTTTGCAGGCCTGGGTGCCGGAATAGTCAAATTCACATGCCTGACCGATCACAATAGGACCGGAACCGATGATGAGTACTTTGTGAATATCTGTTCTTTGTGACATGCTATGTCCTCCTGGTATTTTTCTCCCTTGAATAACGGTATTGCTTTGCAATTCCTTCTCATATTATATCGGAAACAGGGTATTGACGGAAAGAGAAAACAGATAGGAAAATGATATTTGTGCAATATAGTGCAAAATAAGAGAAAAAATTGTTGAGATTTGACTAGTGTGAGAAGGGCTTCTGCGGTTATTTTCTAAAACGAGACCAATGACAGGAGAAAGGAAACTGTGTTATACTGATGTCAATAGAGTAAAAAAGAAAAAAGAGTCATTTTTTGGGGAAAGGAGGGAAAAAAAACGATGGAACTGCTTCAGAATATATTGAATGTTTTTGCAGAATACGCGATTCTTCTGTTTGAATATGTGGGAGTGGGGATCATTGCCGTTTCCGGAATCCGGGGAGTCATCAATTATGTGACGCGAAAGCCGGAGACGCGTCTGGAACTGGCCAAAGGTCTGGCCATGGGTCTGGAATTTAAGCTTGGCAGCGAAATTCTTCGTACGGTGGTTGTCCGTGAAATGACGGAAATTCTGTTCGTGGCCGGAATTATTGTGCTGCGGGCAGTACTTACGGTTCTGATTCACTGGGAGATTAAAAATGAAGAAACTCAGAACACACTGTAGTGAAAATCAGGCCGAATATTTGGCAAAGATGCGGGATAAAATAGAATAGAAAAGCCATATGAAAAGAATCCTGTACAATGTTCAATTTGGCAATTGAAATTTAATAGAATATGTATTAAAATAAAAATGATATTAATAAATCGAGGGCGTGAAAAATATGTCAGGTGTAAGCAACAACACACAATATTTTAAAGTAAAAACAGAACCAGAGATTCAGGTCAAGGAAGTGCTGAAGACAGTCTATAATGCGATGGCAGAGAAGGGTTATAATCCTGTCAATCAGATTGTCGGTTATATCATGTCCGGTGACCCGACCTATATCACGAGTTACAAAGGTGCCCGGAGCATGATTATGAAAGTGGAACGTGATGAGCTGGTTGAGGAACTGCTCAAAGAGTACATCAAAAATGAGTCCTGGAAATGAGCGTAGTCAGTCATGAGAATAATGGGATTGGATTACGGATCAAAAACAGTAGGGGTGGCAGTCAGTGATCCTTTGGGGTTCACTGCCCAGGGAGTGGAAATTATCCGCAGAAAATCGGAGAATAAGCTGCGTCAGACGCTGGCAAGAATTGATGAACTGATCAGAGAATACGGCGTTGAGATGCTTGTTCTTGGATTACCGAAACACATGAATAATGATATGGGAGAGCGGGCCAATAAGTCACTGGAGTTTCAGGAAATACTGAAGAAACGGACAGGCCTGCCTGTTGTCATGTGGGATGAGCGATTGACTACAGTGGAAGCAGACCGGACCATGATGGACGCAGGAATTCGAAGAGAACATCGAAAAGAGTATGTGGATATGCTTGCAGCGGTGTTTATTCTGCAGGGGTATCTGGATTATCTTGCCAATCAGAAGGCGGAAGAGTAATTGGATAAGGGAATATTGTATGGAGAAAATAATTTTTACTGCAGATGATGGAAGCAGTGTAGAGTTTTACGTGGAGGAACAGACCAGAATTAACGGGACAAATTATCTTCTGGTATCGGACTCTGCGGAAGATGAGGCGAATGCCTACATCCTGAAAGATATCTCAGAGGATTCACAGGCAGAGGGAGAATACGTTATGGTGGAGGACGATGTGGAGTTCGATGCTGTATCCGGCGTATTTGCTTCTATGCTTGAGGGAGACGCAGAGATTACATTTTAATACTCAGAATGAAATTGCGCGGAGGTGCTAGTTGAAAAAGAATAGTGCAAGTAAGTTAAAAATCATTCCGCTCGGAGGTCTTGAACAGATCGGAATGAACATTACCGTTTTTGAATATGAGGACAGCATTGTCATTGTCGACTGTGGTCTTGCTTTTCCGGAAGATGATATGTTGGGAATTGATCTGGTAATTCCGGATGTGACCTATCTGAAAGAAAATATTGATAAGGTAAAAGGCTTTGTAATTACCCACGGACATGAGGATCATATCGGTGCGCTGCCCTATATCCTCAAGGATATCAATGTGCCGATTTACGCCACAAAACTGACGATCGGCCTGATTGAGAATAAGTTAAAAGAGCATAATCTGCTTAGAAATACCAAGAGAAAAATTATCAAGCACGGACAGTCCATTAACCTGGGCGCATTCCGGATTGAATTTATAAAGACAAATCACAGTATTGCAGATGCCGCTGCGCTGGCGATTTATTCACCGGCAGGTATTGTGGTTCATACAGGAGACTTTAAGGTGGATTACACACCGGTCTTTGGCGATGCGATTGATCTGCAGAGATTTGCGGAGATCGGAAAGAAGGGTGTACTGGCGCTGATGTGTGACAGTACCAATGCGGAACGCCAGGGCTTTACCATGTCAGAGCGTACCGTTGGACGAACCTTTGACAATTTGTTTTCCGAGCATCGGGATTCGAGAATCATTATTGCAACCTTTGCTTCCAATGTGGACCGTGTACAGCAGATTATCAATTCCGCCTACAAATACGGCCGCAAGGTTGTGATTGAAGGCCGCAGCATGGTAAATGTGATTTCCACAGCTCAGGAGCTGGGATATATCAATATTCCGGAGAATACGCTGATTGAAGTGGAACAGATGAAGAATTATCCGGACGAGCAGATGGTACTGATCACCACCGGAAGTCAGGGAGAGTCCATGGCGGCACTGTCCCGGATGGCAGCCCATCTTCACAAAAAGATTTCCATTCAGCCGGGAGATACCGTTATTTTCAGTTCCCATCCGATTCCCGGAAATGAGAAAGCGGTTTCCAATGTAATCAATGAACTGTCGGCACAGGGAGCCAATGTGGTATTCCAGGATGTTCATGTTTCCGGACATGCCTGCCAGGAGGAAATCAAACTGATTTACTCTCTGGTAAAGCCAAGATATGCGATTCCGGTACACGGTGAATACCGCCATCTGAAAGCACAGTCTGAACTGGCCTTAAGTCTTGGCATTCCGAAAGAAAATATTTATGTCATGTATTCCGGTGATGTGCTGGAGATGGATGAAGCCGGTGCAGAGATTACCGGTAAAGTTCACACCGGCGCGATCATGGTAGATGGACTTGGTGTCGGTGATGTCGGAAATATTGTCCTTCGTGACCGTCAGCATTTGTCAGAAGACGGTATCATGGTGGTTGTTCTGACATTGGAAAAGAGAAGCAATCAGCTTCTGTCAGGTCCGGATATTGTTTCCCGCGGTTTTGTATATGTGCGGGAGTCGGAAGACCTTATGGGCGAAGCCCGTCTTGTTGTGGAGGAGGCATTGGATAGCTGTCTTTCACGGAATATCTCTGACTGGGGCAAGATCAAGTCCACGATCAAAGACTCTCTGGGCGATTATGTCTGGAAGAAAACCAAGAGAAGACCAATGATCCTGCCGATCATTATGGAGGCATAAAACACATGGATAAAATATCAGAGTGTCTGGATCAGCTCATTTATGAGATGAGAGAGAGCCGGGCATATCAGAATTATCTGTGGCTGGAAGAGGAACTCGAAAAAGACCCGGAATTAAAAAGCCGGGTCGATGAGTTTCGTGCGAAAAATTATCAGCTTCAGCAGGCAGATAATGTGGATTTGTTTGAAGCAGTAGATTCCCTGGAGAGGGATTCCTATGAATTGAGAAAAAACAGAAAGGCAAATGCTTTTCTGGAGGCAGAACTGGAAGTCTGTAAAATGGTGCAGAAGGTACAGCAGAGAGTCACGGATGAAATCCGTATCGGGGTACCGGAGTATTAATGTATCTCAAAAACCGGAGATGCCTCAGACTGATATGGAAGGAGTAGCTATGACCAGAAAAAAGAGTGATGCAGGGTATCGGGCTGCGCTCACCGGGGCGAAGGGGATTGTTCGTCTGCTGATTTATGTTTGTGTTGCATTTATGATTATTCTGGCCGGTAAAAATTCGTACAGTTTCGGGTACAATGTATTTTGTCAGAAGCCGGTGGCGTCTCAGGCAAAGGAGCAGGAAGTGACCGTTGAAATCCGAACCGGGATGGACGGAAGAGAGATCTACAATCTGCTCTCGGAGAAAGGGCTGATTGATGAAAGTATCTGGGTGTTCGAGGTACAGTATCTTTTCTCAGGTTACCACGGTAACCTGCAGGCAGGGACGTATTATTTGAAGACTTCCGAGACAGTGAATGAAATGCTGGGGATTCTGGCTGGAGTCAATACAGAGGGACAGCCGCAGGCAGAAGAATAAGAAACAGCACCATTTGGGGAGGTACCTATGATTGTTGAGGAACGGATGGTGACATACATTAATTCTCTGGACACCGGTCATACGCCGTTTCTGGAAGAACTGGAAAAGCGGGCAAAGGAGGATCGTGTGCCGATCATCCGCCGTGAAATGCAGAGCTTCCTGAAAGTATTTTTGAAGATGAAAAAACCAAAGAGAATCCTGGAGGTAGGAACTGCCGTAGGATTCTCTGCTGTTTTCATGGCCGAGTATGGAGAACCGGATACACAGATCACCACAATTGAAAATTATGAAAAGAGAATTCCGATCGCCAGAGCAAATTTTGAAAAGTCCGGCTTTGCCGATCGCATTACACTTTTGCCGGGAGATGCTGCGGAAGTAATGAAAACGCTGGAGGGTCCCTATGATTTTATTTTCATGGATGCAGCGAAAGGACAGTATATTCATTTTCTTCCGGAAGTGCTGCGGCTTTTGGATCAGGACGGTGTGCTGATTACGGATAACGTGCTTCAGGATGGGGATGTGATTGAGTCGCGTTTTGCAGTGGAACGGAGAAACCGGACGATCCACAAAAGGATGAGAGAGTATTTATTTGAACTAAAACATAACCCGAAACTGCTCACCTCAATCATTCCGTTGGGAGACGGAATTGCGGTGACGGTAAAGAAAGAAGATAACATGGAGGAAGAGAATGAGAAAACCGGAGTTACTGGTACCTGCCAGCAGTCTTGAAGTGCTGAAAGTCGCCGTGATCTTTGGTGCGGATGCGGTATATATAGGAGGAGAAGCTTTTGGTCTTCGGGCTAAGGCGAAAAACTTTTCCATGGAAGATATGAAAGAAGGAATCCGTTTTGCCCATGAGCATGGTGTAAGGGTTTATGTGACCGCCAACATTCTGGCACACAACAAAGATTTGGAAGGGGTTCGTGCTTATTTTGAGGAACTGAAAGAAATCGGACCGGATGCCCTGATTATTTCGGATCCAGGGGTTTTTCAGATTGCAAAAGAGGTCTGTCCCGAGATTGAGCGCCATATCAGCACTCAGGCAAATAATACCAATTACGGAACCTATCTTTTCTGGCAGGCGCTCGGTGCAAAGCGAGTGGTGTCGGCACGAGAACTGTCCCTGGAGGAGATTAAGGAAATCCGCAGGAACATACCGGATGATCTGGAGATCGAGACTTTTATCCACGGCGCAATGTGTATTTCCTACTCCGGACGCTGTCTCCTGTCCAATTATTTTACGGGACGGGATGCCAATCAGGGTGCCTGTACCCATCCGTGCCGCTGGAAATATGCGGTGATGGAGGAGTCCCGTCCGGGAGAATATCTTCCGGTGTATGAAAATGAGAGAGGAACATTCATTTTCAATTCCAAGGATCTTTGCATGATTGAGCATATTCCGGATCTGCTGGAATCCGGAATCGACAGCTTTAAGATTGAGGGCCGTATGAAAACGGCGCTCTATGTGGCAACGGTTGCAAGAACCTACCGCAGGGCGATCGATGACTGTCTGAAAGATCCGAAACTGTATGAAGAAAATCTGCCCTGGTATCGGGATCAGATATCCAATTGTACCTATCGGCAGTTTACCACGGGATTTTTCTATGGAAAACCGGAATCGGATGCCCAGATTTATGACAGCAATACCTATGTCAAGGAGTATACGTATCTTGGAATTGTGGGAGAGCGTGACGAAAACGGACATTATGCGATTGAGCAGAGAAATAAATTCTCTGTCGGAGAGCAGATTGAGATCATGAAACCAAACGGTGCCAATATTCCGGTGACGGTGCGTGGAATCTGGGATGAGCAGGGAAATGCGATGGAGAGTGCGCCTCATCCAAAACAGAAGCTTTTCCTTGATCTTGGAATGGAAATGGATGAATTTGATATCCTGCGCAGGCAGGAAGAGTAAAACAGCCGGCCCCATTCTGATATGCCCCCTGTCAGTAAAAAACAGGGAGTTTGATCAGAACAGGGGCCGGCTGCTTTTTATTCTCCGGAGATACTTACATCTGTCAGGTAAACGGCACAGGGCACGATACAGTTGTTGATCTGTCTCGTTTCTTTAGAAAAACGGATATTGCCCAGTACTTTGGAGAAATTTGCAGAAACGGATCCTCCAGTTACGGAATGGCGGTTGACACCGTCGCTTTCATAGCCAAGGCGAATTTCACCGCCGAAATATCCGGTGACGGGATCCATTTGAAAGTCACTGAAATCGGTGACTTCCAGATGCGGAAGGCTGCGAAGTTCCGCTTCACTTGCTGTACCGCCGCAAACGGTCAGGTTATTGGAGGAAGTAGTATCTTTCATTCCTATATAATAGGCGTGCTGTGTGCTGCCCCAGAAGGATTGGCAGATTCCGTCACGGAAGAGAACCCGTTCCGTAACCGGATTTCCGTCCTGGTCATAGGGTTCGTTTTTGGTAGAACCGTTCAGAGAAGGAATCAGGCGGATTGTCAGCGGGTCTGCCTCATCACCGGTTATTTTTTCGCCGATTTTTGCCTTGCCGACGCCCATATACTGGTTGGAGGCGTTGGTATGGGCCGTGAAATAATGGAAGAATTCCACCACATCATCACCGCTGAGCAGGAGGTTAGCATGCTCATTCTTTCTGGTTGGGGCTGCGTTCAGTCTCTGGTGACCGCTAAGAAACATCTTTTCGATTTCTGCGGTAATTTCGTTTGCCGGTTTATCTGCGAAGTGAAGAACTTTGAAGAGCTCTATTTCGTGTCCGTCCTTTCGTGCATTGATAACGGCTTCCACTTCACAGGCGAAGTTGGAAAAGCTGACATCAACTCCCCTGGAATTGATAATCCGGGTCTGTTTCTGCTCAACGAAAATCTCGTAGGAGTTGATTTTTTCATCTGCTGAGGCAGAGACAGACTGCATGCCGCTGACAATCTTTGCAAGCTGTTCGTTCAGATCGAAGCTTTGCGGAGCAGCCTCGCAGGTTTGATCGGAAACCAGAGGATACCAGGGATTTTGGACAAATTTTGCGGCAAAGATTGCGGATTCAATTTCTTTTTGTATTTCTTTTGCGGTACAGGTGGGATGGATTTCCTTTACAGCACTGCCGCGGTATTTTTTGTCTTCACTGTCCACATAGACAGTGACAAATGTATGAGTTACTTTTTTCGCGCGGCCCATATCGAGTTTCTGTCCGATAAAGAAAGCTTCCCGTGACAGGGTTGTCGTCTGCCGGATCAGAAAGTCGCTGGCTTCGCTTTGGTTCAACAGCTGATATAATTCTTTCATTAACCTAACCTCACTTTACATTTCAGATACGGGCCTCCGTCACTTACCTTTACCCATTCTTTATAGCCCTTTCCACAGGCGCCGGAGCCGAATAATTCCATATCACCGGATACCATGGAGATGCTTTTTAATAGATCCGGCACATATCCGGTCAGAACAACGGGAGCTACATTTCTTCCGGTGAGTTTTCCGTGTTTAATTTCCCTGCCTATGGTAACCATACATTGAATACCCCAGTGTTTCGGATCTTCCATACCGGACTCCATGCCTTCCAGAAGAAATCCGTCTTCAATGGAAGCAATCATATCTTCCAGGGTATCAGAGCCGGATGTGAAAAAGGTATTGGTCATGCGGGAGTAGGCTTTGCGTTCAAAACTTTCTCTTTTTCCGTTTCCGGTTGGAGTGGTGCCAAGGCGCATAGCACTTAATGCATCGCTGATTCCGGTGACAAGAGTGCCGTGGTCAATGATTGTCGTATCACAGCCGAGTGTTCCTTCATCGTCAAAGAGATAACTGCTGACCTGGGCTGCGCTGGCAGCACCGTCTTTCATACAGGTGATGTCGGAGGCAACCTGCTTTCCGATGTATTCTTTGGCAAGAGCCCGCTCTTTTACAAACATATCCATCTCGACTCCGTGACCGAAAGCCTCATGAGCGATCAGGCCGGTTACTTCCGGTGTTGTGATGACATCGTACATTCCGGGAACGACCGGATCGGCATACAGCTTGTCATGCAGCAGGGAGAGTACTTTTTCCACAGAGGAATCCATTTCTTCCAGAATTTCAGTTCCCTTGAGACCGGAAAAAGTTGAGAACGCCATATCCTGTTTTTCATTTCCGATTCCGATCGCTGCTTCCATTCCTTCCGCATAGGCATAAGACTGCATCAGATCTTTTCTGGAAGAAAGAAACAGTTTGCTGACGTGGGCAAAACTCATACCGGCCTGAAATTCAAGAATACCTTCTTTTGCCGCACCTTTGTCGCTGATTCGTTTCAGATGCTCCAGAATTTCTCCGGCAGAGGTGGTCTCCGGATCAATGGAGATCTCGGTTGTCATGGATTTTGTAATCTCTTCTTCCGCAAGAAGAGGGGAGTCCATTTTTTCGATGCCCATCTGCTCCAGCATTTGCAGTTCGCTTTTCAACACAGAGATGATTTCGGCGGCAAGAGCAGCTACATCCTCACATTCGTTGAAAGAATATTCGCAGTAGCTGCCGTTTTGATAAACACGTGCAACAAAACCCCGTTCATTAAAGCCGTAGTCGCCAACAGTAGTCTGACGCTGACCGACACGATAAGTGGTGCCGGAAACGTCTGTACATAACACACTGACATAGTCAAACTCCTGATCCAAAAGGCGAATCAGCTCCCGGATTCTGGGTTTGACGGAGATCAGATATTCTGACATTTTCACTTGCATAAGCAATCCTCCTCGATAGTTCGCTTTTCTATATCATAATCTTTTCGAAAAAGGAATGCAATAACAAAAAAAGTGCTTGACAAATGATGCCTGTATGAATATACTTTGAATATCAAAACATTTTAAATAAAAAATATTTGCATTCAAATAGAATGCTTTGATTACGGAGAAATTGATGAGTGGAAAGATCGTTGGCACCGGCTCCTGTATGCCGGAAAAAATCGTAAGCAATGATGATTTGGCGAAAATAGTGGAAACCAATGATGCCTGGATCCGTGAGCGGACCGGTGTGGCAAGACGTCATATATCAGAAAAGGAAACTGTCGTATCCATGGCATGTGCCGCAGCCCAAAAGGCACTGGAAGATGCACATATGAAAGCGGAAGAACTGGATCTGATTTTGATGGGAACTTCTTCTTCCGGTACGATCTTCCCTTCGGCTTCCTGCATGGTACAGAAAGAAATCGGTGCTGTTCATGCCGCCTGTGTGGATGTAAGTGCCGCCTGCACCGGATTTCTGGCGGTTTATCAGATGGGTCAGGCCTATATCCGTTCCGGAATGGCTGATAAGATTCTGCTGATCGGTGCGGATACTTTGAGTCATCTGGTGGATTGGACAGACCGCGGAACCTGCATCCTGTTTGGTGATGGTGCAGGAGCGGCCATTCTTGTTTCGGGAGGAAGCGAAACAGCCTGTGAGGTGATGCATTCAGACGGGGGACGCGGTCAGGCTCTCACCTGTGACAGCCGGCACAGAGACGGTTCCAAAGAACTGTCAGGGGATCCTGCAACGTACATTCGAATGGATGGCAAAGCAGTATTTCAGTTTGCGCTTTCCAAAGTGCCGGAGGTGATTCTGGAGACCTTGGAAAAAGCAGGGTGTACAACGGAAGACATTGATTATTATGTTCTTCACCAGGCAAACATTCGGATTATTGACGGAGTAGTGCGGCGTCTTCGTGAAAGACCGGAAAAATTCCCTTCGAACATAGAAGAGTATGGAAATACCTGCGCTGCCAGCGTCCCGATTTTGCTGGACGAGTTAAATCGTGCCGGAAAACTGAAAAAGGGACAGAAACTTGTGCTGTCCGGTTTTGGAGCCGGTCTCTCCTGGGGAACAGCGCTTCTGGAATGGCAGAAGGAAAATTAAGTTTGGTAATTGCCGGTATAACCGGATTACATAGATATTAGGAAAGCGAAACAGAAAGGAAAACGAAATCATGTTAGAAAAAGTAAAAGAAACAGTAGCAGAATCTCTTGGAGCAGATATCAATACCATCGACGCAAACACCTCTTTTAAGGAGGATCTGGGTGCTGATTCCCTGGACCTTTTTGAGATGGTAATGTCTCTGGAAGAATCCTGTGGTGTTGAAATCCCGACAGAAGATCTGGAGCAGATGGTAACTGTAGGCGATGTGGCTGCATATCTGGAAGAGCACAGCAAATAAGTTTGAGGTTGGAAATGAAAACAGAAGTGACAAAATTACTTGGAATTGAATATCCCATTATCCAGGGCGGTATGGCCTGGGTGGCAGAACATCATCTGGCAGCAGCGGTGTCGGAAGCAGGCGGCCTGGGATTGATCGGAGCATCTGCAGCTCCCGCAGAATGGGTTCGAGAGCAGATCCGTGCAGCAAAAGAACTGACAGACAAACCTTTTGGCGTCAACATCATGCTGATGAGTCCGTATGCGGATGATGTGGCAAAGGTTGTGGCGGAAGAAGGAGTGAAAGTCGTCACTACCGGAGCAGGCAATCCGGAAAAATATATGGAAATGTGGAAAAATGCAGGAATTCGGGTAATTCCTGTGGTTGCTTCTGTGGCACTTGCAAAACGCATGGAGCGTGCAGGGGCAGATGCAGTGGTCGCAGAGGGCTGTGAGTCCGGCGGCCATATCGGAGAGACAACGACAATGGCACTGGTTCCTCAGGTGGTAGACGGGGTTCAGATCCCTGTCATTGCTGCAGGCGGAATTGCGGATGGAAGAGGAATTGCAGCTGCATTTATGCTGGGAGCTTCCGCTGTTCAGATGGGAACCCGTTTTGTGGCAACAAAAGAAGCGGTAGTTCATGAAAATTATAAAAATATGATTCTGAAAGCAAAAGATATCGATACCCGTGTGACAGGACGTTCTACCGGACATCCGGTTCGTGCGCTGCGCAATGATATGACACGTCACTATCTGGAGCTGGAGCAGCAGGGTGCGCCTTTTGAAGAACTGGAAAAGCTGACGCTGGGAGGCCTTCGCCGGGCGGTTGTGGACGGTGATGTAAAGAGCGGAAGTGTGATGTCAGGCCAGATTGCCGGACTGGTAAAAGAAGAGATGACCTGCAAAGAAGTGATTGAAACACTGATGAATCAGGCAGAAAGACTTCTGAAAGGAGCCGGGGATTATGAGTAAAACTGCATTTCTCTTTCCGGGACAGGGCGCACAGATTGCCGGAATGGGCGCGGATTTTTATGCAAACTCTCCGGAGGCAAGGGAAATCTTTGATCTTGCCTCTGAAACTGTCGGCATCGATATGAAAAAACTGTGTTTCGAGGAAAATGAGCTTCTTGATATCACGGAGTATACACAGATCGCGCTGCTTACAGCAGGTCTTGCTATGGAAAAAGCGGTGAGAAAACAGGGAATTGTTCCGGATGTTGCAGCGGGGCTTAGTCTTGGAGAGTACAATGCGATTGTCTCTGCCAATGGAATGGAGACAGAGGATGCTATGAGAGTGGTACGCAGGCGCGGAATCCTGATGCAGGAGGCAGTGCCAGCAGGAGAAGGTGCCATGGCAGCTGTCCTTGGCATGGAAGCATCCGGGATCGAGCAGGTACTCGACGGGATAGAGGGAGCCTACATTGCCAATTATAATTGTCCCGGACAGATTGTCATTACGGGATATGCATCTGCGGTAGAGGAAGCTTCTGAAAAATTGAAAAATGCAGGTGCCAAACGCGTTCTCCCGCTGAATGTCAGCGGCCCCTTCCATTCACCGATGATGGACCCGGCAGCCCGGGGGCTTCAGGAAGTATTTGAGAGTGTGAAATTTGGAAAACTGGAAATTCCTTATGTCACTAATGTCAATGCACAGTATGTTTACGACAGCAGTCTGACAAAAGATCTGCTTATTCGGCAGGTAGCGTCTTCGGTTCGCTGGCAGCAGAGTGTGGAGGCAATGATTGCAGACGGAACAGATACTTTTGTAGAAATCGGTCCCGGTCGTACCCTGACTGGTTTCCTTCGCAAGATTGATCGCAGCGTAAGCTGCTATAATATCCGGACATATGAGGAAATGCAGCAGGTGTGTGAAAAGCTGTCAAGCGTAAGGGAAGGCAGGTAACAGAAAATGCAGAATGGGAAAATTGCAGTGGTAACCGGAGCATCCAGAGGGATCGGCAGAGCAATTGCACTCCGTCTTGCAAAAGACGGCGTTTTTGTAATTGTCAATTACAACGGTTCCAGAGAGTCGGCCGAGGCAGTGCTGGCCGAGATAGAGAAAGACGGCGGGCAGGGCGCCGTTATGCAGTGTAATGTTTCAGATTATGAGGCATGTGAGGCATGGATCAAGGAGATCCTGTCCGTTTATGGAAGAATTGATATTCTGGTAAATAATGCGGGCATTACAAAGGATGGACTTCTGATGGGAATGTCAGAAGAGGCCTTTGATCAGGTAATCAGCACAAACCTGAAGGGAACCTTTAACTGTATCCGTTTTGCGGCACGCCCGATGATCCGCCAGAAGAGCGGGTGCATTATTAATATGGCGTCGGTAGTGGGAGTAGCCGGAAATGCAGGACAGGCAAACTATGCAGCATCCAAAGCCGGAGTGATCGGACTTACAAAAACAGCTGCAAGAGAACTCGCATCCCGTGGAATTCGTGTGAATGCCATTGCACCTGGGTTTATCGAGACAGATATGACCAGTGTGCTTTCTGAAAAAGTAAAAGAAGCGTCTGTATCGCAGATTCCGCTGGGACATTTCGGAAAAGCGGAAGATGTGGCAAACCTGGCAGCTTTTCTGGCTTCCGAGGAAGCTTCTTATATTACCGGACAGGTAATTCACTGTGACGGCGGTATGGTGATGTAATTTTTGTTCCCTTTAAACTGCGTGTGGGAAAGAAAAGGGAAGTTTCACAGTGTATGGGCGTAAATGGCATAAATACAAGGAGTAAAGGAATATGAAGAGAAGAGTAGTGGTGACCGGCCTTGGTGCCGTAACGCCAATTGGAAATAATGTGGAAGAATTCTGGGGCAGTGTGAAAGAAGGCAAATGCGGAATTGGACCGATTACCAAATTTGACACAACAGGTTACAAGGTACATCTGGCAGCAGAAGTAAAAGGGTTTGTTGCAAAAGAACATATGGATTTCAAAGCGGCAAAACGTATGGGCCTTTTTTCCCAGTATGCGGTAGCAGCTGCAAAGGAAGCATTTGCGGACGCAGGAATTGATATGGAACAGGAAGATCCGTATCGGGTAGGTGTCATTATCGGATCCGGTGTGGGCGATATGCAGTCCTGTGAGCAGGCAGAAGGAAAAATTCTCTCTTCTGGTCCGTCCAGGGTAAATCCGTTTACGGTACCGGTGATGATCGCGAATATGGCAGCAGGAAATGTGGCGATTGTTCTCGGAGCAAGAGGAAAATGCACCAGTGTTGTCACTGCCTGTGCGACAGGTACCAATTCCATCGGCGATGCGTACCGTGCCATTGCGTATGATGATGCAGATGTTTGTGTGACCGGAGGTGCCGAAGGAAGCATTTGTCCGGTTGGAATCGCAGGATTTAGTGCATTGACGGCACTTTCTGAGAATCCGGATCCGTTGAGAGCATCGATTCCCTTTGACAAAGAACGCAGCGGATTTGTCATGGGAGAGGGGGCAGGAATTCTTGTGCTTGAGGAACTGGAGCACGCGAAAAACCGCGGCGCCCATATTTATGCAGAAGTTGTGGGTTATGGTTCCACCTGCGACGCAAATCATATTACTTCTCCGCTGGAGGATGGAAGCGGCGCTGCAAAGGCAATGGAGCTTGCCATGAAAGAGGCGGGTATCCAGCCAAAAGATGTGACTTATATCAATGCGCATGGAACTGCAACGCACCACAATGATCTCTTTGAAACAAGGGCTGTGAAGAAGGCATTTGGAGATGCTGCGGGGAATGTTGTAATCAATTCCACAAAATCCATGATCGGTCATCTGCTCGGAGCAGCCGGCGGTGTGGAAGCGATTGTCTGTGTCAAAGCGATCGAAGAGGGATTCATTCATCAGACAATCGGAACAGCCGAAACGGATGAAGAGTGCGATCTGAATTACTGCATTGGTGCACCTGTTGAGAAACCGGTGGAATATGCGATGAGCAATTCCCTTGGGTTTGGCGGACACAATGCATCCCTTCTGCTGAAAAAGTTTGCGTAGAGCAGACAGCCATTTGGTACGGTGAAAGGAATGGGAAAGGAGCAACAGTATGGAATTAGAGCAGATTATGCAGCTGATTGAGAAGGTTTCAGACTCAACACTGACTGCATTTGATTATGAGGCGGACGGAGTAAAAATTACCATGGAGCATGGAAAAATGCCGGAAATGGTACCTGTGATGGCAGCACAGACGGTGCAAAACGCGGCATCGGATATGCCGGTAAAGATGTCCGCAGCGGCAGCTGCGCCTGCAGTAACAGAGAGCAGCAATGGGTGCCTTGTAACATCTCCTCTGGTGGGAACTTTTTATGCGGCTCCTTCCGAGGACGCGGCTCCCTTTGTACAGATCGGAGATACTGTAAAAAAAGGACAGGTTCTTGCAATTGTGGAAGCAATGAAGCTGATGAATGAGATCGAGAGCGATTATGACGGCGTTGTCAAAGAGATCCTGGTGAAAAGCGGTGAAATGGTGGATTACGGAAAACCACTGTTTCGCATCGGCTAATGCAGGGCGGATTGGAGAAAAGCATATGAACAGTTTAACGACGAAACAGATTCAGGAGATTATTCCTCACCGGCATCCTTTTCTTCTGGTAGATTATGTAGAAGATTTTACCCCCGGTGAATTTGCAGTGGGATATAAATGTGTGACTTACAGAGAAGACTTTTTTGCAGGTCATTTTCCGGAGGAACCGGTGATGCCAGGTGTGCTGATTGTAGAAGCACTGGCACAGGTTGGAGCGGTAGCAATTCTTTCTCTGGAGGAAAACAAAGGAAAAATTGCCTTCTTTGGAGGAATCAATAAATGCCGTTTTAAGGGAAAAGTTAAACCGGGAGACAAACTTCGTCTGGAAACAAAGATTATTCGCCGCAAAGGCCCCATGGGAGTCGGTGAGGCAATTGCTTCTGTGGATGGAAAAGTAGTAGTGACCGGGGAATTAACCTTTATGGTGGGAGATGCCGAATGATTAAGAAAGTTTTGATTGCAAACCGCGGAGAGATTGCGGTTCGGATATCCGGGCCTGCCGCGAGATGGGAATCGAGACTGTGGCAGTCTATTCTGAGGCGGATCGCGAAGCACTGCATACGCAGCTGGCTGACGAAGCAATCTGTATCGGGCCGGCACCGTCAAAAGACAGCTATCTGAATATGGAACGAATCTTAAGTGCTACTCTGGTATCCGGTGCAGATGCCATTCATCCCGGATTTGGTTTCCTTTCGGAAAACAGTCATTTTGCGCGGCGCTGTCAGGAATGCCATATCACCTATATCGGGCCGGATCCGGAAGTAATTGAAAAACTCGGAAACAAATCGGAAGCCAGGAATACCATGTGTTCGGCAGGTGTTCCGGTCATTCCGGGAAGTAAAGAACCGATCTATGATGAGAAGAAAGGTCTGGAAATTGCCCGGAAAATCGGTTTTCCGGTCATGATCAAAGCGGCGCTTGGAGGCGGCGGAAAAGGGATGCGGATGGCCGAAAACGAAGAAGAATTTGCCGGCTCCTTTGCCACTGCTCAGAAAGAGGCTCAGATGGCTTTCGGTGACGGAACCATGTATGTGGAGCGGTTCATCCGCCATCCGCGGCATGTGGAATTCCAGATTATGGCTGACGCTTTCGGAAATGTTATTCATCTTGGAGAACGTGACTGTTCAGTTCAGAGAAATCACCAGAAAATGATCGAAGAGTCTCCCTGTATTGCCATCAGCGATGAACTGAGAAGAAAAATGGGTGCGGCAGCAGTGCAGGCAGCCAAAGCAGCTCACTATAAAAATGCCGGAACGATCGAGTTTCTTCTGGAGCCGGATGGTAATTTTTATTTTATGGAAATGAATACCCGGATTCAGGTGGAGCATCCGGTGACTGAGTGGGTGACCGGACTGGATCTGATCAAGGAGCAGATTCGTGTGGCTTCCGGACTTCCGCTCAGTTTGACCCAGGATCAGGTGAAACTGAAGGGACATGCGATTGAATGCAGAATCAATGCGGAGAATCCGGAGAAAAACTTTATGCCCTGCCCGGGGCTTATCACGGATGTGCATCTTCCGGGAGGCTTTGGTGTCCGGGTGGACACAGCAGTGTATAACGGCTGTCAGATTCCGGCCTATTACGATTCCATGCTGGCAAAACTGATTGTACACGGACGGGATCGGCAGGAAGCAATCAATCGAATGATCTGTGCCCTTGGCGAAGTGGTGATCGAAGGCGTAGATACCAATGTGGATTACCAGTATGAGATTCTCAATGATCCGGAATATCAGGCGGGAAACATTGACATTGAGTTTATCGATCAGTTTATGGCAAGGAGAGAAAAATGAAGCTGGAGCGTTATTTCAAAAAAACCATATTGAAAACCGTCCGGGACGATGAGGAAGTAAAAGAAACATCCAATATCAGCGAACGTCCGGAAGCGCCCCAGGGCATCCTGAAAAAATGCAATGCCTGTAAGGCAGCCATTTTTACTGAGGATGTAAAGAAGAATTATTATATCTGTCCCAAATGCGGGAATTATTTCCGTATGCATGCCTATCGCAGGATTGAACTGCTTGCGGATGAGGGGACGTTTGAGGAATGGGACTGCGGAATGGAAATCAGCAATCCGCTGAAGTTTAAAGGGTATCCGGAGAAAGTAGCTGCACTGAAGGAAAAAACGGGTCTGGATGAAGCGGTGATAACCGGAAGAGCAAAAATCAACGGAATTGATGTGGTTCTTGGCGTATGTGACGGAAGATTTATGATGGCCAGTATGGGTGAAGTGGTTGGAGAAAAGATCACCTGTGCGGTTGAGCGTGCCACAGACCTTGGTTTGCCGCTGATCCTGTTTGCCTGTTCCGGAGGAGCCAGAATGCAGGAGGGAATTGTCTCTCTGATGCAGATGGCCAAAACTTCCGCAGCCTTAAAGCGGCACAGTGAAGCAGGCCTTTTGTATATCAGTGTTCTGACGGATCCGACAACCGGAGGCGTTACCGCCAGCTGGGCCATGCTTGGTGATATCATACTGGCGGAGCCTCATGCCCTGATCGGTTTTGCTGGACCGCGGGTGATTGAACAGACGATCGGTCAGAAACTCCCGAAAGGATTTCAGAGAGCGGAATTTCTGGTAGAACATGGTTTTGTGGATGCAATTCTGGAACGGGAAACTTCGAAAGCTGTGCTGAGCGAGATCCTTTCCATGCACGGTTACGGAAGGAAAGAAGAGAGCGTTCCGGAAAAAGAATGAAGAAATACTGCAAAGGACGGAGCCGCCATTTGGAAAGAAAGAAAAACAGAAGCCTGGGAATGTGTTCAGAAGGCCAGAAAGAAGGATCGTCCGGTGGGCGGAGATTATATCTCGCTGCTTTTTCCGGATTTCATCGAGTTCCACGGAGACCGC
>JAQYOA010000201.1 GCA_028727605.1 Lachnospiraceae bacterium | reverse complement strand
ATTTCATCCAGAATAATCAGGGTATTTTCCGGCTCAATTTCCACACCGCTTTCAATGGCCAGACCGGCCAAAATTCGATCCACGCTGAAATCCCCGGAGAACAATTGCTCCATACGCTTGTTCCGGTCAAAATTGATATAGGCACATTTGTCAAAATAGAGTCTTCCGAATTCCTTCATCAGCCAGGTTTTTCCGACCTGCCTTGCGCCGCGAATAATCAGCGGCAGCCGGTGAGAATCTTCCTTCCAGTCCAAAAGCTTCTGCATTGCAAATCGTTTCATCCTCGTCACCAACCTTTTCCTGACTTTATTCTGTTCTCAGCATATGAGAAATCAAGCAAAAAGTCAGCCAAGAAAATGTTAGTTCATTCAGAAACTCCGACTAATTTCTGTGTTTTTCGCAATGCTTCGACGGGAGAAGACAGAGGATTCCAAGAAACAGATCGCCTTTTCAAAAATAACGCAACAGTTTTTTACAGCCCTTAACTTACTCCGCCGCGTCCAGCATGTTTTCAATAAAGATTCCGTACCCTCTCGTCGGGTCGTTCACCAGCACATGGGTCACCGCACCGACCAGTTTGCCGTCCTGGATGATGGGTGAGCCGCTCATTCCCTGAACGATTCCTCCCGTTCGCTGGATCAGTTCCGGATCCGTCACCTGCAGGGTGAAACCTTTATTTGTATCATGGGCATTCATATGAATCTCTGTAATTTGTGCATCATAACTTCTGACTTCTCCATCCACACAGACCATGATTTGAGCAGGTCCTTTTTCCAACTCCTGTTTGTAACCTATTTCCATCGTTTCAAACGGCAGCATATCCATTGCTTCCAGATCTATACGCCCGGAAATTCCAAGTCCGGAATTTCCGGTAATGACTCCGATTCTGTTTTTTTCTTCATAATGAATCACACCCTGTAATTCCCCCGGCAAACCTTCCTGTCCCTTTGCGATTTGGAGGATCTCTGCCAGATAAAGTTCACCTTCTCCCAAGTGCAGAATCTCTCCGGTATCCATATCACTGACTCCATGCCCCAATGCCCCGAAACGTCCATCCTGTTCTACATAGGTAAGTGTTCCGATACCCTGAATGTTGTCCCGTACCCAAATCCCCAGTTTATATTCCCCATCCGAAGCTTTCATGGGTTTGACTTTCACTTTTATTTCTTCTCCGTTTCTTTCCAAAAGCAGTTCCATAGGAGATCCGTCGCTTTCCTTCACCAGTTCGGATAGCTCTCTCTTACTCTGAAGCTTTTTTCCATTTACACTTTTTAAATAATCTCCCGGCTGAACAATATTCTCGGCCGGATTTTCTTTCAGCCCGTCTGATGTTGAAATTTCAGCGGTGTCAATTACCATAATACCGTCTGTTTCCATATAAATTCCAACCGGAACTCCACACACATTCACCTGTTGTCTGGTTGTCGGTATCACTTTTACATCTTTTAAGGGAATGATATTTCCAATCCTGCAGGTAAGATAGTAAGTTCCATCGCTCGCCCAGACTTCCGTACTCTCTGAAACAGTCACCAATGGATGTTCTGTCAGTGATTTTAAAGGCTCCTCCTGATTTCTGTCAATATACAGCTGATCCGGCAGGGAATCTCTGAGCGCCTGATAACCTGCAGCAACACCAAACACAAGCAAAATCGCAAGTACCACCAGCAAAATTCTTCTGTATTTCCGTTTTCCTGTCATTTGCAGATCACATCCTTTCGTGCAGACATTCCTGCCAAAGGCAATGCTGCCTCTTATACTAAAGTAAAAAAGAGAGGGTATACGATCTGTTTCGTATATCCTCTCCTAGTATGTGATCTTTCACTTATTTCAATCTTGAAGATTTTTGAACCTGTGCCAATTCCTTCATCTCACGCGCATTTGCCAGCACAGATTCTGTGATTTGCGCACCGCCCAACATTCTGGCAAGTTCGGTAACAGATTCTTCCTGTGTCAATTGATGAATAGTGGAAACTGTTTCATTATCCTCTACATTTTTCTCTATTTCATAATGCCAGTCTGCCATGGCAGCAATCTGCGGCAAATGTGTAATGCAGATCACCTGATGCCGCCGGGCAATTTTTGCCATTTTTTCAGATACCTTCTGTGCTGTTCTTCCGCTGATTCCCGTATCAATCTCATCGAAAATCAATGTTTCTGTCTCATCCCGGTCTGCCAGCAGCGTCTTGATGGCCAGCATAATTCTGGAAAGTTCACCGCCGGATACTACTTTTGACAGTGGACGGACCGGTTCTCCCGGATTCGTTGAAATCAAAAATTCTACCGTATCACTGCCGTTTTCCGCATACTGTTTACTCTTCTCAAACGCAATTTCAAAAGAAACGTGAAGGAAATTCAGGTCCTGTAATCCCTCCATAATCTGCTGTTCCATCCGTCGTCCATATTCTTTCCGTTTTTCAGAAAGCTTATGTGCACATTGTTCCAGTTTTCTTTCTGCGTTTTTTTTCTGCTCCAGAAGTTTTTGGTTTTGCTCTTCAAAGTTTTCCAGTTTTTACAGTTTTTTCTGCTGCTTCTTAACGTAGTCATCAATTTCCCGGATCGTTTTTCCGTATTTCGCTTTCAGTCGGTTAATGACATCCAGCCTTTTTTCCACTTCATAGTACTCTTCCTCTGAAAAAGTCAGTTCATCCAGATAACCGGAAACTTCCCGGTTAAAATCATTGAGAAGCGCATCGATATCCATCAGAGAAGATACCAGATCCTGAAGCGACTCATCCAGTGAAACGATCTGCTGTAATTCTTTCAGCGCTCTTCCTACCTGATCTCCGGCACCGTTTTCTCCTTCATATCCGGTCAGACCATAAATCAGGTTGACGGACTCTGCAATCCGTCTGGCATTTCCCATTTTGCGGTAACGTGTCTCCAGCTCCTCATCTTCACCATCACTTAATCCGGCTTCTGTGATTTCATGAATCTCAAATTCCAGGAAAGCCATTTCTCTTTTTCTGGACTCTTCATCCATTTCATAGGAAGACAATTCCCGGCGAAGTTCATTCCACTCCCGATATGCTTTTCCCGTATCGGATAAAAGAGAAGCAATTTCACTTCCTCCGTAAGCATCCAGGATTGCCAGCTGACGATCCGTATACAACAGTGACTGATGCTCA
>JAQYOA010000200.1 GCA_028727605.1 Lachnospiraceae bacterium | reverse complement strand
ATTTCTCCGCGTTTCACGCTCCCGAAATCCGAAAATCATTCGCATTCCGCTCATTTTTCTGCGAAAAATGGCTCCTTGCTCATGTTTTTGCGGGTCGCAATGTCCTGCTTTTTCAAGCATGCTTGAATCGCCGGACCTTTCGACCCTGGTATCATCATATCACAAATCTTTTCTTTAGAAAATGAGCAGTGTTATGAAATTCTTTTTATGAAAACGTTTGACATTTTTATTTTCACAAAATACAATGAAAGTATCATTTCAAAGGGGAATCGTACTATGAGCATATTTTCAGACAGGACAAATTATTATGACATTACAAAATGGGATATCGGGAATCCTTACGAGGATATCGGTGAGGTTCTGAACAGTATTATTGCTGATATCAAGCGAAGACAGGCCGAGTCCGACGTGAGAGAAGGGGGGAAGCCCGGTGCTGTGATTTTTATCCCTTCCGGCGATTACCGTCTCCGCACACAAGTTGTGATTGATATCAGTTATCTGAAAATAACCGGTTCCGGTCACGGCTTTGTTTCTTCCAGCATCCGGTATAACCTCCCGAAAGATGAATGGGCATCTCTCCATGAAATATGGCCCGGCGGCAGCCGCATCCTCGTGGATCTTCCGCAGCCGGAAGAGGATGATCCCTCCAGAGGAGCTGCATTTTATGTTGAGCGATCCGGAAATCCCCGTATCAGCTCTGTGGAATTTGAAAACTTTTGTATCGACGGACTGCACTTTACAGAAGATAACTCCCCTGCCCAAAATCCGGAAAATACCTATCACAACAGGAAAACAGGCATCTATGTAGCAAGCGCACAGGATTCTTTTCGAATTACAGGTATGGGATTTGTATATCTTGAACATGCCATTACCATTTATCATGCAGACGCACTTTCGATTCATGATAATTTCATTGCGGAATGCGGGAATTGCATAGAACTCAGAGAATGGGGACAGGCCTCCAAAATAACTGACAACCTGATCGGTGCCGGTTATAAAGGGCACTCGATTTTTGCTCAGAATTTCGGAGGCCTGTTAATTACAGCCAACAACGTATTTCCGCGCGGAAAAAGCAGCGTCTGTTTTGATCACGTATCCCGTTCTGTGATTACCGGGAACCGATTTCATTCTTTTTACCCGGGAATGGTGATCTTTGAAAACAACTGTACCGAAAATACCGTATCCTCAAATCATTTCCTGCGCGATCAGGAACCGTGGACGCCCATGATCGGATTTGATAACGGGTTGGATGATCAATACGGTCTTTTCCATATCGACGGAAGCGACAACTCCTTCCTGTCAAACCACATTTCAGAGACTATCTCTCCATCCTCGATCCGACCTCGCGGTGCAAGACCTGTCATTTTCCGTATCACAGCAGGCAGCGGCAATTACATTGCCACCAACCACGTGGTCGCAAGAGCGGCAAGTGAAGATGCAAAAGCTTCCGATTCCTGCTTTCAGGCTCAGGTAGATGCCTTAACCGGTACCTCCGCTTCCCTTACGCTTGATGTCATCACCGTACAGATTGAAAACAATGCGGTACAAAATACGGTACTGGACTCCGGAAACAATCACCAGGTACTTCTCGACAAAGCGAAAAATGCCTTTCGGGCGACTCCGCTTCCGGGAGAAAACCTTTAAGCGCCATTCACCAGCGTTCCATATGTACACAGTTTTCATCGTACTGCGCTTCTCCGGAAAAACCTGTCTCCTTTCTACTACATTACCTTTGCTTATCTGTGATGTTTTCCTCCATGGGAAGGTTTTTCCGGTGCAATATTCATCCAGTGATCTGACAGCTTTTCCAGCAGCTTCATCAGGTCAGCCGTCTCCTCATCTGTCAATACTGCGAACATTTCTGCCGCCATCTCCTGGGTAAATCCGCCTTGATCCGCAGCTGCCACCGCATGATGCAGATATTTCATCACCAGCTGCTGCTCCTTCTTTTCAAATTGCAGATGTCCCATGGAACCGTGACCATGTTTTTCAGGCAGCACTCCTGTTTTCGCAAATTCAACTCCCCGCTCACAATGCGGTGCTGATAACTCACAGTTTCTGGAACATCCAGGACAGTTTTTTGTTGTCTCCATGATTTTTTCCTCCTTTTTACAGTTAACGCCTTGCCGAACAGATTTTTTCCCGTAAAAAGAAAAAGGCAAACCTTTCGAAAAAGGTTTGCACATCTACTCTGTAAACGGTCGCGTCCTGCGCTTATCATACCAGATAAGAAACGGTATTTGCAAGCAGTTTTTCTTACGCGGCTCTTTTTCTTCCGCTTTTCTTCAAAGAATCTCCCTTTGTCCCCTGAATCATCCGATGAGTTCATACTGAAGCATTTCATATTTGAGCCTGCTCCCTACCGTGATTTCCGGGGGAAGCAGTGCTCTTGCCACCAGTTTCAGATCATCCGTCTCTTCATCGGTTCGCTTCAGATTCGCATAATCTCCGTCAATGCCGACAACTTCGTAATACCACGTCTCAAGTATCATCGCCTTTGTCCTCCCGTTTTCTCAGATTTCAAAATCCAGGCAGCTTCTTGTTTTGGTATAGGGTCTGACCCTTCCGTTTGCAACTGCAACATGAGCCGGATGGGTGGAATACCCTTTTAGCGCTGCCTCATCCTCAAATGTGGAATCCAGCATCAGATCCGCATTGGAGCTCTCCAGACGCCCTGTATTTACCTGAATGTCCAAAAGTCCCGGTATCTGGCCTTTCAGTCCTTCCAGTCCCTCTTTGATTCCTGCTTTGATTTCTTCGCGCTCCTCTTTGGAGTATTCATCCTTCAGAGTCCACAAAATAATATGTTTTACCATAATTTATCCTCTCTCCTCCGGTTCTAAGTATTCTACCGTCTTTCCGTGATTTTTTGCGTAGGCAATCTCAGAACGGGTACTTTCCCCGATGTAACCGCCCACATTGATGACAAAGATACCGTCTGCCATATCAATTTTCCGTTTGTGCATGTCATCCAGCATTTCCTTGGTTCTGGTTTTTGTTCCCTCATCCATGCCTTCCCAGACTTCCTCATCTCCGCTGTGTCCGTACAGACCCACGGAAATGACAATTTTTCCCTCCAGCGTCAGTTTTTTCTGCGCCTGATAAAACTGATCTTTGAAGCGGGTGCTTCCACACAGGGTAACTACCGGGTAATTTCCGACCATACTTGCTTCCTCCTTCTTTCCTCTATACCAACGTTATACCATCCTTTTTCCGATTCGTCCAGACTTTTAAAATGCGGCGGATGCTTCACAGTATTTTCCCGTTTCCTTTGCAAAGGTAAGGAGCTTTTCCAGTATTCTCCCATACTCTCCCATCTGCGAAAAATGGTCCTCCGGCAGTGTGAAAATAACTTTTTCACACTGTTCCACCAGTTCCATCGCACGCTTTTGCTCCGCCTCCCGGATCGGCGCGAAAGCACGAACCGAAATCACTTCCGATGCCAGCGCTTTTGCAGAAGGATAATCCAGATCATTTTCCATGAGAATACCTGCAGCAAACGGAATCCCCTCTCTTTGCAGACGGCGGAACAGTGATGTACCGGTTCCGTTTCCGGATAAGATCAGAACCTTTGGTTCTCCGCTTACCTTCTCAAGTTCCAGATTGCCGGAGAGCTCGTCATAACTTCCCACCGTCATCCCATACAGCTTCGGGATATATCCCTTTGTGAAAATCTCTTCCGGGGTACCGCAGCGATCGATCTTATCTCCCCTGACACAAACCATCTGATCGGAAATCCGTCCGGCCAGGTCCAGCTCATGAAGGGACATGATCACCGACAGATTACGGCTTCGCGCCATTTTCTGAATAATAGACAAGAACTCCAGTTTATATTTGATATCCAGAAAGGAGGTCGGCTCATCCAGCACAATCATATCCGGTTCCTGACAGATGGCCCTTGCCAGCATCACGCGCTGCTTTTGCCCGTCACTGATTCTCGTAAAATCCCGGTCAGAAAGTTCTGTGATATGCACCAGCTCCATTGATTCCTTAACGATTCTCCGGTCCTGATCCGAGAGCAGGCCAAATGTACCCGTGTAAGGATAGCGCCCGGTTGCCACCACATCTTCGCAGCTCATCAGTTCCGGTTTTACCCGCTCTGTCAATACAACAGACATCCTGGTGGCGATTTCCTTTCCGTTCATCTCCTGCATTTTTCGTCCGTCCAGATATACAACTCCGCAGATCGGAGACAGCTGACGGATGATACTTTTCAATATGGTTGTCTTTCCCGCACCGTTCGGCCCGATCAGCGTCAGAATCTCTCCCCGTCGGATACCGATTTCAATGTCTTTGATCAGCGGCACTCCGTCATATCCTACTGTCAGTCCCTCTGTCCGAAAATAGTACTCATCCTTCATCGCTTACTCTGCCCTGTCCTTCTTCTTTCGTATCATGATAAAAATAACAACCGGAGCACCGAAAATCGCTGTCACCGTGCTGATGCTGAGTTCCGTAGGCGCAAACATCATCCTCGCCAGCAGATCACACATCAGACAAAAAGACGCTCCTCCCAAAAAGCAGCCCGGAATCATCACAATGGGCTTTGCCGTCTTAAACAAACTCTTAACCAGATGCGGCACTGCAATACCCACAAAGGAAACCGGACCTGCAAATGCCGTCACACAGGCTGCCAGAACACTGGAGAGTAAAATCAGAATCACCCGAAAAGTTTTCACATTGACTCCCATATTTTTTGCGTAGGCCTCTCCCATCTGATAGGCACTGATCGGTTTTGACAGCAGGAAAACACAAAAAAGCGCCGCAAAGACCACAATGGCCATCACAATTACATTATCCCAGCTGATCCCCGAGAAACTTCCCTTGGACCAGTTGTGAAGATTGACGATATTGGCATCATCGGCAAAGGTTACCACAAAATCGGTAATTGCTGAGCAGATATAACCGATCATCACTCCGCTTACAATCAGCATGGACATCTTGTCAATCACTCTGGCAATCAAGAGCACAAATCCCATGGAAATCATCGCGCCGACAAAGGCTGCCAGAATCATGGAAAGCGAATTCACTGTATAGCCTTTCTGCAGAAACAAAATCATAATCAATGCCACCACAACCTTCGCGCCTGAAGAGACACCTAAGGTAAAAGGGCTGGCAATGGGGTTATGAAAAAAGGTCTGCAAAAGATAACCGGACAATGCCAGTGCTCCTCCCAAAATGGCTGCCGCAAGCGCTCTGGGAAGCCGGATCTGCAGGATAATATCGCGGGACATGGAATCCACCTCCGCTCCCCGAAACAGCCTCCATACCTCCGACAGCGGAATACTCACGCTTCCAACACAGATATTAACTGCCAGAAACACTGCTAAAAGCAGCAGCAAAATCAGATAACCCAATAAATACCGATTCTTCTTCCTCATCTATCCTAATCGAGCTTATAAATATAGGTAAGCTCTTCCTCTTTTCCGTTTATCATATTGTGAATATCAGAAATAATCGTTCCAAGTTCCATGGAAGACTGATACAGGTTCTTTGTTGTGCAGTAAACATTCCCTTCCTGCACCGCTTTAAAATTGGCCAGAAGCGAACTCTTCGAAAGCAAATCTTCCACCGAGTTCAGTTCCCCCTCAATTGTACTGTTGTAAATAATATAATCCGCATTCTTCGCGGAAGCGTAAAACTCCTCCATCTGCATGGACATGGTTGAGGATGCCGTATCATCTTTGTCCCCAAGATCATCAAAAATGTAGTTTCCCCCTGCCAGATCAATCATCTTTGGCAGATAATCCGAAGACTTACGGACATTCACCTCTCCGTTGCTTGTGATGTAAAAAAAGGCTACCGTCTTATCTGTGTGCTCCTGCGCACTGATATCCGAAAATGCATTCACCTGTTCTTCAAACAGGGCATCAGCTTCTTCTTCCCGGTCTGTAAGCAGGCCGTAAAGCTTCACCCATTCGGTTCTTCCGAGAGGTTCACTCTCATAACTGGAATAATCCACCAGCACCGGAATGCCGAATTTTTCCAGCTGTTCTTTTACCTCCGGCGTATGATAAATCATTGTATTTTCGATCGCCAGACTGCAGTTTCCGGATACAATCTGCTCGTAATCCGGTGCCGAATATTTTCCGGCATAAACGATCTCTCCGTCCTCCATGGCTTTTTTTGCTTCACTGATATACCAGGAATCCGCGTTCAGTGCGGAAAACCGGAGTACATCCAGACGGTCCAGTGCAACAAAAATATCCATCACCGCTGATGCTGCCAGGTATCCGTTCTGAATCGGTTTTTGAATCACCACGATCCCCTCATCCAGATCATCCGGACATGTTTTTCCCTCCGGAACCACCAGATAGCGGTCCCCATTGGAAATCCCGATTAATGCATAACCGTCTTCATAGTAATCCACGGAAAAATTTTTCGCATACGCAAGTTCCATACTGCCGGTATGCGTCAGAGCCTCACTGATCTGCGGATCCGTTTCCATCGTCTCTGTCTTTGCAGCCGTCCCGCAGGCACTCAAAAGAAACAGCAGCAATACACTCATTAAAATCTTCGTCATTCGTTTCATTTTACGGAATTCCCTCTTTCCTCTTGTTCCCGGCATCCTTACAGTTTACTGCTGCCGTTTTTTCTTCCTGTAGGCTGCGAAAAATCCTGCGGCTGCCGCAAGAATGACTGCCGCAGCTGCTGCGCAGATTCCCAAAAGCATCGAACTCCCGGAAGTGATCCGGTCGGATGCAAAGGTCAGGGTATATTCGACTTCGTGAGGTACACTCATCGCTGTCGTGTCGGCAATCACCGTCATTGGCTCATCAAACGCAAGAACAGGGATCTCAAATACGGAATTGCCATCCTCATTGACCGGAAGATATTTCTCCCCGCCCACAATCATATAGTCATAGTTGGAACTGCTCCACTCAATTCTCGCATAAGCGCGGGAATCTTTCACGATCAGTATCGCCGGAGAAGTTATCGTTGCTCTTCCGGTTCCTCCCTCCAGTTCCACTTCGATCTGATACTCACCGTCTTTTTTGTCAACGGATACCGCCTGCGCAGCTGCTCCGTCCTCCGCCTGACAAATCATCCCCCCGACCGCCGGGCAAAACAGACCAAATACAAAAACCGTAAGCAACGCACACAGCCATGACAAAACTCTCTTTTTCATACCTCTTCTCCCATCGATCTCCTGTTTTTCCGGATAGAAATCTCCCCCCGCCTCAAAAAGCGGGGGGATCTTATCCTTCGTTCTTTCAATTATAACCTTATTCTGCTTTCACAGGATTGGAAACACTCACCTTGTGGTCGTACCAGACACCTTTGGTGCCGATCAGTGCCACATCAAATTCCTCATCCAGTGCCGGAACCGGAATATCAAAACCATACACCTCTTCGGTAGAACCGTCGCTGTAGGTAACCGTATCCGTTGTGGGATTCAGAAGTTCTGCTCCCTCTTTCTGTGCATCCTCTGCAAGTCCCGGGAATAAATTCACGATATTCTTGGAGCGAAGAGATACGTGAATCACCATCTGTCCGTCCTTTACCGTCAGAGTTCCGGTTCCCTCACATGCTTCATTTACAGTAAACATGCTGCTGTCTGTGTCAAAATCCGCGGTGTAAACGCCATCCTCCAGAACAGTTCCGGAAGTGCTTGCACCGGTTGCGCTTCCCGCACCAAGTGCATTGATTGCATCTGCAGTATGCGCAACATAAATCTGCTGGATCTCTTCAATCTCGCCAAGACCGGAAATCTGTGTCTCAATAGTATCAAATTTTCCGGATGCTGTAAACATACTCTTCCAGGAATCTTCCTCATCGCCTGCCATGTCATTGTTGGCATGATCTCCAGCTACCACCATCAGCGGACGAAGAATTACTTTTTTGTATCCTGCCTCTGCAACCGCCTCGATTACTACCTCGCATGCGGTCTCTTCCGGCTCTCCCTCAACAGTTCCGATAAATACGTTATCGTATCCCAGTTCGCTCATCTGTGTCTGCATCTGGCTGTAGGACACCTTCGCTGTATGGGAAGTTCCATGTCCCATAAATACAAATGCAGCACCATCCTCTTTCGCGGCATCCAGGCTGTCATATCCAGCTGCCTCTACTGCTTTTGCGGTAATCGCTTCTGCAACTTTTGCCTTATCATCATTGACAGCATCTGCATCTGCTCCGACTTCACCCAGCAGAGGTTCTGCAATTGCCACAGTTTCAAACTGATCCAGATACTCCTCCACTGCCTCTACAAGCTCATCATACTCTGCGCCGTGCATCAGATGGGTCGGCTGAATCACAAGATTCTTTACACCGTTTGCCACTGCACGGTCCAGTGCCTGCTGCATGTTGTCGATAAACTCTCCGTCACGTGCCTGTACATGATTAATGATAATCTGTGCAGTAAACGCTCTTCTTACGGACCAGTCCGGATATGCCTCCTGCAGCGCATCCTCAATTCCCTTGATATCAGCGGCACGGCTGTCATTAAAGGAAGTACCAAAGCTTACCACCAGAAGTTCATTCTCACCGATCTCATCCTGGTTGCGCGGATCGTCTTTGGAAGCATCACCGGTATCTCTTCCGAAATAGTCCGGATCTGCATTCTCACCTTCCACCAGTTCCTTCTGAACATCCGTCAATGCATCCCATGCAGCCTTTGCAGCGGCACACTGTGCGTCGGTATCCTCTGTTCTCTCCTGAACATAGATCGCATCAATCAGTGCTGCCACCTCATCCGCTGCTTCCTGATCGGAAACGGTGCTCTCTGCAGATGCATCAGACACACTTTCTGATACGCTGGAAGCCTGTGAAGCTGAGGAGGAAGCTGTGGTGTCGTTTCCGCCGCATCCCGCCAGAAGTGAGGATACCATCACTGCGGTAAGCAATAAGGTTACCATTTTCTTTTTCATGTTTTTCGTCTCCTTTATCTTATTTTTGCGCAGTACATTCGAAAAAATCAAAATAAAGGGTGCGAAAAAAACAAAATCCAACGCATAAATGCAGTTGGATTGTCGGAATATCGATTCGGTACAATCAAACCTCGTGATCTGGAATTGTCATCCCCGTACCACAGCTGGCAGGTCTCCTGGCTCGCAGTCCGACGTGCGTTGCAGCCTTCCCAAAAATACTTTCAGTGACATCATAGCAACACACTGCTTGCATACAGTGACGAGATCGCACAGGTTTTTCACCTGTTTCCCTATTCTCCGCAAGATCTCTTGCGGCACCAACTGTTTTTATTTCGTTTTCAAATAAATCTGCATTAGCATTATAGCACAGCAAATTTGCTGTGACAATCTTTTCTTGACAGAAAAACAGGCGGCTCAGCTTTTTACGCTGGAAGGCATGCTTCCGGTCTCTCTTTTATAAGCGCGGGAAAAATAGCTCTGATCACTAAAGCCGAGCCGCGCCGCCACCCCCGAGACACTCTCCCCATCCTTTAACAGCTCCGAAGCCGCCTTCATCTTCATTTTAATCAGGTATTTGTGTACGCCGATCCCGGCATATTTATCAAAAATACGCTTGAGCCCGGCTTCACTGATGCTGCAGAACCGGGCAATTTCCGGAATGGTGGGCTGTCTGTGAATATTGCAGTTCAGATAGCTGATCGCCTTTCCAAAGCAGACCGCATCCGGCGCCTGTGAGGCAACCGAGGGCACGCCCCGTTCCGCAAGGGAAAGCATCAGCTGCTGCAGATAGGTGCTCACCGTCTGCGCATAAGTGGGAAGTTTCGAAAACGGGGACAGGTACTGGTGTTCCTCCCCTGCCTGTATCGTTCCGTTTCCCGCAGTATTTTCCATATAAAAACAAAGATTTCTCAAAATCTGTTTCTGATACCCGGACAACACAAAAACCTTATTCTTCAGAAATGAGGTCAACGGCCCTTCTGCGGCAAAGGAAAAAATCAGAAGATCGGCGCCTTCTTCCCGGCTGACCGAAAATTTATGAAACTCCATCGGCTTGTGAAAAATGATGCTGCCGTCAGAGAGATTGTACACATGCCCGTCCCCGGAAACACAGACCTCCCCTTTCACCACATAGAGGCATTCCCAGAAATTATGTGACTCCCCCTGAAAGTTATATCCGCTTTCAAAATGTCTCTCAAACAGAGAATACATACTGGTAATCCGTATCTGTTCCTCGATCGGATATGCAATCCAGACAACTGCATCTTCTCCCATAATCACACCTTCCCTTCTTCCTTCTCTCCAAAAAACCTTCCCGCCATTTCTGCTCCATATTTGATCCGAAAATACATAAATCTGATCTTTTGAGATATGGATATATCTTTTTTCTAATGGTATCATATCACTATATTCTAATTTGTGTAAAGTTATTCCAAAAAGGAGGTATAAATTATATGCCGCAGAAACTGAATACACGGCTGATCAGTTCCATGGATAAGGTTTTTCCTTCCTCCCCTCTTACTGCAAAGACCTGGCAGTGCGGGGAAGCACTGCAGGGGGAGCGCGTTCATTTTCAGCTTGCTTACTTTTGGCAGGATGCTCCATCCTGGGCAGCATGGGAACTTGACACTCCTCTTCCTCAGGTATCGGTCAGCACAGTCGAACTCGAACCGGCCGAATATGTCTGGCCCGTTTACGGTGACGACGAATTTCAGACAAAGGATGCAGGTTTGTTTCCGGATATTATAAAACCATGCTCCATGGAGCAGCCCGTTCTCCGCTTATATTCCCGTCAGTGGAGGAGCCTGTGGATCAGCATTGACACTTCCGATACACCCGCCGGATCCTACCCCATTACCCTCCGCATCAAAAGAGACGGGGAACTTCTGTCGGAGGATACCTTCCGCCTTGAGATCCTACCTGCCAGACTTCCGGAGCAAAAGCTGCTCTTTACCCAGTGGATCCACACCGACTGTATCGCACAGCAGTATCACCTGGAAGTCTTCTCAGACGCCTGGTGGTCTATGACAGAAAAGTATGTCCGCTTTGCGGCACAGCACGGCCTCACCCTGCTGCTGACGCCTCTGTTTACTCCTCCTCTTGACACACTGCCCGGTTCGGAACGTCCCACCGTTCAGCTGGTGGACGTGACAAAGACAGACGATGGCTGGCAGTTTGGTTTTGATCGTCTGAAGCACTGGATCCAGATGGCACACCGCTGCGGTATTTTCTCTTTTGAAGCAAGCCACCTGTTCACTCAGTGGGGTGCCGAACACGCTCCAAAAATCCTTGCCATGACCGATCAGGGGCTGCAGCGGGTCTTCGGATGGGAGACAGACGCATCCGGCGATGAGTACACCCGTTTTCTGGAAGCCTTTCTGCCGCAGCTGACCGCCTTTTTCCGGGAACAGCATCTGGAGGGACATGTATATTTCCATGTTTCGGATGAGCCATCCAAAGAGCATCTGGGCCAGTATGAAAAACTGTCCCGCCTGATTCACCGTCTCACAGAAGGTTTTCCGAAAATGGATGCCCTCTCCGATTACTCCTTTTATGAAAAAGGGCTTGTGGACATTCCGGTCTGTGCCACCAATCATATCGGACCCTTCCTTCTGCATCAGACACCGCATCTTTTCGCCTATTACTGCTGTTCTCAGGCAGACGGTGTGAGCAATCGTTTTCTCGGCATGAGCGGCGCACGAAACCGCTGCATTGGTCTGCAGCTGTATCACCACAGGATTGAAGGATTTCTGCACTGGGGTTACAATTTCTGGATGACCCAGTATTCCACCCGGGTGATTGATCCTTACCGGGTCAGCGACGCGGGCGGCGCATTCCCCGCAGGAGATTCCTTCTCCGTCTATCCGGGAGAGGATGGTCCCATCGCCGCTGTCGGTCTGGAACTGTTCCTCGAAGCCCTGCAGGATCTTCGGGCTCTCACTCTTGCAGAAACCCTCTGCGGCCGAAAAGCTGTGGAAGCTCTCTACCCGGAACTTGACTGGAAAGATTTTCATCACTCCGCAAAAACTACAGAAGAAGTTCTTTCTCTTCGCAGGAAGGTCAATCAGCTGATCCTGCAGAAAATACAGGAAACACAAAGAACCGCAAAGGAGGATTTATAGAGAAATGAAGGAAATCAAAATCGGATTTATCGGCCTTGGCTGCCGGGGCAGCAGCCTTTTAAAAGATGTAATCCTGCCGCAGAAGGAGCAGGTAACCGCAGTCTGTGACACCTATCCCGACAGGGCAAACCTGGGCGCGGATCTTGTACAGGCCGCCGGTCAGCCAAGACCTCACGTATATACCGATGCCATGGAAGTCATCCGGGATGAAAATGTCACGGTTATCATCATTGCCTCCGCATGGGAGAGTCACACAGATCTTGCAGCTGCAGCCATGTATGCAAAAAAAGCAGTTGCAATGGAAGTGGGCGGAGCCTATACTTTAAAGCAGTGCACCGATCTTGTTGAGGCTTACGAGAAAACGCAGACACCCTTTATGTTTCTGGAAAACTGCTGTTTCGGCCGCCGAGAAATGATGGTTCTGAATATGGTCCGCCAGGGATTGCTCGGCGAAATTGTTCACTGTGCCGGGGGATATCAGCACGACCTGAGAAAAGAGGTTGCCTACGGAAAAGAAAACCGGCATTACCGTCTCCGCAATTATCTTTCCAGAAACTGCGAAAACTACCCTACTCACGATCTTGGCCCGATCGCAAAGATCCTGGACATCAACCACGGCAACCGCATGGTAACTCTGACTTCCACGGCCTCAAAAGCTGCCGGACTGCACGACTATATTGTAAGAAACAAACCGGACGATGAGGTACTCAAAAACAAAAGCTTTGCCCAGGGTGACGTTGTGACAACCGTCATCAAATGTGCCCGGGGAGAAACCATTGTGCTCACGCTGGACACGACACTGCCCCGCTACTATTCCCGCAATTTCACTGTGCGCGGAACCAGAGGAATGTACGAGGAAGTGACAGACTCCGTTTTTCTGGATCAGGAATCCGATCTTGCCCACGATTTTGACTGGAGAGATACCAATGTCAATAATGCGAAATCCTATGAAGAGCAGTACGATCATCCCGTCTGGAAACAGTATCTTTCGGAAGGTGTAAAAGGAACCCATGATGGTATGGACTATCTGGAATTTCAGACCTTTTTCCAGGCCTTGCGCAGCAATTCCCCCATGCCGGTGGATGTTTACGATGCTGCTGCCTGGATGGCAGTCACCGTACTTTCTGAAATGTCCATCGCAAGAGGCGGTGCCGTTGTGGATATTCCGGACTTTACCAATGGAAAATGGAACAGGGAGGAAATGATATGAATACAGAATTGTTGATTATGGCAGCCGGAATGGGAAGCCGTTTCGGAGGACTCAAGCAGATCGAACCCATCGGACCGGACGGGGAAATGATCCTGGATTTTTCCGTTTATGATGCCGTACAGGCAGGTTTTCAAAAAGCGGTCATTGTCATCAAAAAAGAAATTGAAAAAGAATTCCGCGAGGCCTGCGGCCGTCGGATTGAGAAAATGATTGATGTAGAATACGTCTTTCAGGAGCTTGACCGGCTTCCGGAAGGCTACCGGGTACCGGAAGGCAGAGTAAAACCCTGGGGCACCGGACATGCGGTACTCTGTGCAAGAGACAAAATCACGGCTCCCTTTGCAATTATCAACGCCGATGATTTCTACGGACAGAGCTCCTACCAACTGATTCACGATTATCTGGTGAGCAACGACGGAATGTGTATGGTAGGCTATCACCTCGGCAATACCCTGACGGAAAACGGAACCGTTTCCCGCGGAGTCTGCGAGACCAGCAACGGCTACCTGACAAGCGTTACCGAGCATACCGCTCTGGATAAAAACTGCGGCATCCCTCTGGATACCATCGTATCCATGAACATGTGGGGACTGCAGCCGGATATTTTCCCGTATCTGGAAAAAGAATTTGAACTGTTTCTGAAGGAACGGATCAATGAGCCGAAAGCGGAATTCTTCCTTCCAAGCGCCGTCAGCAAACGCATTTACGAGGAACAAAAACCGGTTCGGGTTCTGGAGACCTCCGAGCGCTGGTACGGCGTTACCTATCGGGAAGATGTGGCACAGGTAAGAAAAGCCATGTGTGCTATCCTGGAACGCAGAAATGAGGGATAAAACATGGATCACGAATTATTAAACAAGGTATTTTTTCAGTTTAACCTGACCGAGGAAATTGCTCCTTACGGAAACGGGCATATCAATGATACCTATGTCGCTTCCACACAGCGCTACATCCTGCAGCGCATCAACACCTCCGTCTTTCAGGATCCGGATGGTCTGATGGAAAATATCGTAAATGTCACAGAGTTTCTGAAAAAGAAAATTGCAGACACACAGGGTGATCCGGAAAGAGAAACCCTCACCGTCATTCCCACAAAAGACGGAAAACCCTGTTATCATCTGGATGAAAACAATGTCTTCCGTGTCTACCAATTTATTGAAGACACAATTTCCATAGAATCCGAAAAGACACCGGAAATCCTGTATGAGGCAGGCGTCGGATTCGGTCATTTCCAGAAAATGCTCTCTGATTTTCCCGTTTGGAAGCTTCATGAAACGATTCCGGACTTTCACAACACCCCGAAACGGATTCAGGCACTGAAAGATGCCATTTCCCGGGATGCAGCCGGCCGCGCAAAGCTGGTGCAGAAAGAAATCGCATTCGCACTGGAAAATGCCGAATGGGCGGATACTGTTGTAAACGGCATACAGGACGGCTCCATTCCGGTTCGTGTCACACACAACGACACAAAGATCAACAATATTCTCTTTGACCGACAGACAAAAAAGGCTGTCTGCGTGATCGATCTGGACACCGTGATGCCGGGAAGTATCCTGTACGACTTCGGGGATGCTCTGCGCATGGGCGGTTCCACTGCAGATGAGGATGAGGTAAATCTGGATCTCGTCCGGTTCGACGAAGCTACCTTCGCTTCTTTTGCAAGAGGCTTCTTAAGTGAGACAAAAGACTCTCTGACCGCAAGAGAACTGGAGCTTCTTCCGCTGTCCGTAAAACTGATGACCTACGAATGCGGTGTCCGTTTTCTGACCGACTACTTAAACGGCGACACTTATTTTAAAATTCACAGGGAGCACCATAATCTGGACCGCGCAAGAAATCAGTTCCGCCTGGTACAGGATATCGCTGAAAAGGAAGAACATCTCCTCTCCCTGGTAAAACAGTTACTCTAAGGCGAGGTTTTACAGAATGGAAAACACTTATACCTTTACTCTGCAGTATCCCTGGGACAGCAACGGCTGCTGTCCTCCTGCTGCGTTCCACCTGCGTCGGGATTCCAACGGCTTCCACATGCACATTTGCGTGACGGAGAAAGATCCCCGCAGAATGGAAACGCGCCATCTTCACTTTGTACATGAGGACAGCTGCGTAGAATGGTTTGTTAATTTCGCACCGGGGATCTGCGACAGATACTTTAATTTTGAGATCAACGCAAACGGTGCAATGTATGCCGCCTTCCGGAAAGACCGCTTTGATTATCAGCTGCTTACCCCGGACGATCTTGCTTCCATGAACATCAGCGCCCGGATTCATGCCGATACCTGGGAGGTTTCCTATACAGTGCCGTTTTCCCTGATCAGGAACTATATCCCAGGCTATTGCGAAGAAGAACAAAAAATACTCCGGGCAAATTTCTACAAGTGCGGGGATCTGACACCCTACCCTCATTACGGTATGTGGAATGTCTTTTTTGTCGATCCGCCTGATTTTCACAGACCGGAATATTTCGGTGAAATTTCTTTTTAGGTTCTGATCCTGAAAACACAAAAAACGAGGGCTATTCGATTTCTATACCTAGATCGAATAGCCCTCTTAATGAATTTCCAGTAATTTCATTGTCTACACCTTCAACTTTCTCAGATTATGGATGTTCAATTAAGTTTTTGTTGGACCGTACCTCCTGTTTTTATTTTTTGTATCATCCGCTATGGATCTCGACCTTTCATCGTGATCATCTTCCTTCCATCACATAGAACTCAATTTTCATTTTCTGGTATCTCTATCATAAACTCTTATTGAGATTTTCCTGTGAAGTTTTTTCTTATTCATGCCATTGGACTTTACCTCTTTCATTGAAATCTGTTTGAAAATGAACTATGCCATTGGACCGTCCTCCTGATTTGATTTATTTGATCTCTTTCTTTTTTTCTTTCTTTTTTCTTTTGTTGAGTTTATAATACTGCAAACTCCTCAAAATGTCAATAGTTATTTTAAAATTTATTTTGAAATTTATTATTTTCAGAATATTCAATTTATTTCTGTGTTTCCAACTGCCTGCAATGCTCACATGATTTCCCGGCGCCATGGAATTGAGACAGAAGCACCTTCTCTCGTTACCGCAATGGCGGACGCACGGGCAGCCAGCGAAAGCGCCTCATCAACGGGTTTTCCCTCCGCTGCGGCTGCTGCAAAATAACCGGTGAAGGTGTCTCCTGCCGCTGTCGTATCCACTGCTTTTACCGCATATGCCTTCTGTTTGATTCGCAATTTTTGAAATCCATACACACATCCCTCTTCTCCAAGAGTTAAAATCACTTCCATTCCGGGATATCGCTCTGTCAACACATTCAGGATCTGTTCCGGCACTTCTTCTCCTGTCATTGCTTTTCCCTCTGTCTCGTTCAGCATCAGCCAGGAGACACAGGACAAATCCATGGACGCAAGCTTTTCATCCATAGGCGACGGGTTCAGCATAATCTTCATTCCCTTAAGTGCGCCTTTTTTTAAGACCTGATCCAGGTCATTCATCTCATTTTGCAGCATCAGAAGATCTCCTTCTCCAAACTGCTCCAGAACCTGATCCACATAATCGGAATCATTCTCATAATTGCTTCCGCCAAACAGGATAATGCTGTTTTCCCCGGAATCAGCAACCTGAATCAATGCATGGCCGGTAACACCGGAACCTTTTCTCACATAGCGGATGTCCACGCCGCTCTCCCTCAATACCTCCAGCAGAAACTCTCCGTCCTGCCCCACTGTCCCGGCATGATATACCTGACATCCCGCGCGGGCAGCCGCAACGGACTGATTCAGCCCCTTCCCTCCCGGAAAACACTGAAAACTTTCGGAAGAGATGGTCTCTCCGGGCCGGACAAAATGCGGCACCCGATACACTTTATCAATATTGAGCGATCCGAAATTCAACAGTCTCATTTTTTTCTCTCCTTTCTCACATCCATAAACCGAGCTCTCTTTTCATCATACAACAAATCCCCTTTTTGCTTCAACTTCAAATACGAATTTCTCCGTCGGCAAATGGCAGTTTGTTTTCCTTGACATTCTTTTCTATTTCAAGTATACTATTGGAATTGTTAGGATAGGTGAAGTCTGTCCTTTTTTTCAAAGAACGGCTCGCCTGAAAACTACAAAAGAAGAACATATCGCATATCGCATATTTATAGAAAGAAGGGTGCAAGACAATGGAAGAAAAGAAAAACATTCTTACCTATGCCGGACTGAAGAAACTGGAAGATGAACTTCACGATCTCAAAGTAAACAGACGAAAAGAAGTTGCCGGCAAAATCAAGGAAGCCAGAGAGCAGGGTGACTTGTCCGAGAACGCTGAGTACGATGCAGCAAAAGATGAGCAGCGCGATATCGAGGCGAGAATTGAGGAGATCGAAAAAATCTTAAAAAACGCCGAGGTTGTTGTAGAAGACGAAGTTGACGCTGACAAAATCAATGTCGGCTGCAAAGTCACAGTATACGATATGGAGTTTGACGAGGAGATGGATTTCCAGATCGTTGGTTCTACCGAGGCAAACAGCCTGGAAGGCAAGATTTCCAATGAATCTCCGGTAGGCAAGGCTCTGATCGGTGCTCACAAAGGTGATGTCGTAGACGTTGAAACACCGGCAGGTGTGATGCAGTACAAGGTGCTGTCCATCGCAAGAAACATCTGATTATCATATAAAATACGAAAAGGGAGTGAAGAAGATTGGCACAGCAGACACAGGAACAGGACATTAATCATTTATTGAAGGTGCGCCGCGAGAAACTTGCGGAGCTGCAGGAAAACGGCAAAGATCCGTTTGTAATCACCAAGTATGATGTCACACATCATAACGCAGAAATCAAAGAAAACTTTGAGGAACTGGAAGAAAAAGAAGTATCCGTTGCAGGACGTATGATGTCAAAACGTGTAATGGGCAAAGCTTCTTTCTGTAATATTCAGGATCTTTCCGGCAACATTCAGTGCTACGTAGCACGCGACAATATCGGTGAAGAAACCTACAAAGAATTTAAAAAGATGGATATCGGTGATATCATCGGCGTAAAAGGTACCGTATTCAAGACCAAAACCGGTGAAATCTCCATTCACGTAACCAGCCTGATTCTGCTGACCAAGAGTCTCCAGATTCTTCCGGAGAAATTCCATGGTCTGACCAACACCGATCTGCGCTATCGTCAGAGATATGTGGATCTGATTATGAATCCGGAAGTAAAAGACACCTTCATCAAGCGTTCCAAAATTATCAGCAGCATCCGCAGCTATCTGAACGGACAGGGCTTCCTGGAAGTAGAGACCCCCATGCTTGTAGCAAATGCAGGCGGTGCTTCCGCAAGACCTTTTGAAACTCATTTCAACGCACTGGATGAGGATTTCAAACTTCGTATCTCTCTTGAACTGTATCTGAAGAGACTGATCGTCGGCGGTATGGAACGCGTTTACGAGATCGGCCGTGTATTCCGCAATGAGGGACTGGATACCCGCCATAATCCGGAATTCACACTGATGGAGCTGTATCAGGCATATACTGATTATAACGGAATGATGGATCTCACAGAAAACCTGTATCGCCATGTGGCACAGGAGGTTCTCGGAACTACCACCATTACCTACAACGGTGTGGAAATGGATCTTGGAAAGCCATTTGAGCGCATCACCATGCTGGATGCCGTAAAGAAATATTCCGGTGTTGATTTCAACGAAATCCATACTCTGGAAGAAGCCCGTGCAGCGGCAAAAGAACATCACATCGAATACGAGGATCGTCATAAGAAAGGTGATATCCTGAATCTGTTCTTTGAAACTTATGCAGAAGAGCACATGATCCAGCCGACCTTCGTTATGGACCATCCGATCGAGATTTCTCCTCTGACCAAGAAGAAACCGGAAAATCCGGATTATGTAGAACGCTTCGAATTCCTCATGAACGGCTGGGAGATGGCTAACGCATACTCCGAGCTGAATGACCCCATCGACCAGAGAGCCCGTTTTGCCGCACAGGAAGAACTGCTGGCACAGGGCGATGAGGAAGCAAACCATACCGACGAGGACTTCCTGAACGCACTGGAAATCGGTATGCCGCCGACAGGCGGTATCGGTTTCGGAATCGACCGTATGGTTATGCTGCTTACCGATTCCGCAGCCATCCGTGATGTCCTGCTCTTCCCGACAATGAAGACACAGGGCGCTGCAAAGAACGAAGCAAACAATGCTGCACAGGCAGCAGCTCCGGCAGAGGCCGAAAAACCGGTTGAGAAGATTGATTTCTCCAAGGTAAATGTGGAACCATTATTTGAGGATTGCGTTGATTTCGAAACATTCTCAAAATCGGATTTCCGTGCAGTAAAGGTAAAAGACTGTGTTGCAGTACCGAAATCAAAGAAGCTGTTACAGTTCACTCTGGATGACGGCACAGGCACAGACAGAACCATTTTAAGCGGTATTCATAGCTTTTATGAGCCGGAAGAACTAATTGGAAAGACTTGTATCGCCATCGTAAACCTGCCGCCGAGAAAGATGATGGGCATCGACTCCTGCGGTATGCTGATCAGTGCGGTTCACGAAGAAGAAGGAGAAGAAAAGCTCCATCTTCTGATGGTCGATGACCACATTCCAGCAGGCGCAAAGCTCTATTAAATTGATGTGTCACATCATTTCGTGCAGGAACGTGTGAATAGCCGGAACAATTGCATAAATCACATAATGAATGAAAAAATGGGTCTGCTGCAATTAATTTTGCAGCAGACCCTCTTTTTCAGGCGTCATTCCAGCAGATCGGCAGCATCACATTCATCCCATTCAAGTGCATGATATATTTATTGGCATAGTTCAAAACCTCCGATTTTTTATTCCTCTGACTCTATCACAGCATCTGTATATTTTCTTTGCATATCGTGACGCTTTTTCCGATTCTCAACCGTTTCAAATAGAATCGAAAAATCATAATCCTCCGGATAAAGCTCGGTTGCCGCTACATGTAATTTTACACGCTTGTGGTTAATCCATATTTTTTTGTTTGGCAGCTGTACCCTCAGCACACCTTTTTCATTCACCGGTACACAAACGATCCCGATCTTTTTCTCTGGATAAACCATCACACTATCGCCAATTTTATATTTGGTGGTAAGTTCCGTATTGCTTCGGGCGGTTTTCGCTTTTTTAATTTTCGTCGTACTTTTCCTGCTTATGTTACTTTCCGTATTTTGAAAGGTATAGGACTTTACCGCTTCTTCTCCATATGCGGCGCGAACCGCCACCCTTAACATTTCAGAAGGCATTCCCAAACGGTCCGCAATATAAAAAGCACAGCTTTCACCAGCTTCACCAAGGATCATTTGATAAGTGGGGCGCAATGTTTCTTTGTCAAATGCCATTCTTGCATTCACGATATCCTCTGCTTTTGCTGCATATTCCTTTACTTCCGGATAATGTGTGGTCACCAGGAAAATAGCACCGCTTTTTCTGAGTTCCTCCAATATTGCAATTGCAATTCCCATACCTTCTGTTGGATCTGTGCCGGAACCTAATTCGTCCATAATCACAAAGCTATCTTTATTTGCTTCTCTCAATACTTCCAGCACATTCGTAATATGAGCGGAAAACGTAGACAGATTCTCTGACAGATTCTGTCCATCCCCAATATCGCACAGATAGGAACTGTTCATACAGATATCCGCCTGTTTACATGTCACATGCAATCCGCACTGTGCCATGATACAATTCAGCATAACAGTTTTGATTGCTACCGTTTTTCCTCCCGTATTCGGACCGGTTATAATGATGCCCCGTACATTTTCACCCACTTCAAACTGTAATGGTACAGCCACAGCCCGATCCATCAACGGATGACGTGCCTCCAGCAGTTTGATGCGGCGTTCCGTATTAATCGTCGGCTCGGCCGCATCCATATCCAGGCTCAATTTTCCCTTGGAGAAAATAAAATCCAGTTTTTCTACCATTTCGAGATCTGCCTGCAGAACAGGTGCTGATGTCAGGACAAAAGCAGATAAGGTGTACAAAATGTTGTATACTTCATTTTCTTCGCTTATTTTGAGCAATTGCAGCTCTTCATAATATTTCGCAGCACCTGACGGCTCGATAAACAATGTACTGCCGGTGGAAGACTTATCAATAACACTGCCGGATATTTTAAATTTATAATCCTTTTTCACAGGAAGGCATATCCGCCCGTTCCGGAAGGTACAGTAATTGTCCGACATACATTCCTTATTGGCACGCAGGATTTGTTCCGCCTTTAGTTTCATCTGCTCTTCGCATTTTACAATTCGCTTTCGTATCTGTTCTAATTCTTTTGATGCATAATCATCCACTGCTCCATTTCTGATTTTAACAGCGATTTCCCGGCTCACTTCGGAAAGCTCATCCAGGTTTTCGTCATAGTAGGCCAGCGAATTCTGATACATTTTTCCCCTTGCTAAATAATCTTTCAACCGTCTTATTACAACCAAAACGTTTTCTACACGTTCCAACTGATAAGGAGTTAAACATGCTCCCTTTTCAGCAATCATTAAAGCCTCTTTTATTTCCGCTATATTTTGCAGCGGCGGCATCCCCAGCTTTTCAATCAGAAACCTCGCATCTGTTGTATCTCTTAATTGCTTTTTCAATTCCGTTTCCGAAAAGTACAGCGCTGCTTCTTTGATTTTTTCTTTTGCCCAATCCGTAACAGCTGATTCAGCCCAGATCTCTTTTACTTTATCAAATTCAATTTGTCTCTCTATATTCATTTTCTTTCCCTCGCATTCTAAGACTTTTGTTTCGCCTTAAACGCAAAAAACCATAGATACCTTAAGTGCATTAAGATACTATGGTCATTCAATCCCGATCTGATGATTCTCTCTATTTCCGGAAGATATAAAAATAGCATGACCGTACAGCCATGCTAATATCATCCAGGGAAATAGATACCACAATATTAAGCAATTGTAAGGCGAAAACGCTGACACATAGCTGTCAGCAAACGGGCAGACTCCTGGTGCAAACCGGAAATCACCCCTGCAATATTTATTTTGCAATTTTCTCCATTACAACAACACTTAACATCCAAAATCCTCCAAAATCTTTTTCTCAATTATACATTCTTATTCCTTATCGGTCAAGCATGAAATTTTTCATTCTGAAACAGTTGTCGCTAAACATCCACGCAGGTCAAACAAGGCTTTCATCAGGCAGATTCCGGCAATCAGATAAATTACCATCATACAAACAGACAGGCTTGTCCACACCTCCGAAAGCCATGGCTGAAAGCAAATAACAATTTCGATTGCTGTCAGCATCACCGTCTGCAGAGTTCTGTAACGCAAGAGCTTCGCATCCAGTTCGTATCCTTCCGGCTGATATTTCGCGGCAATGGATGCGAGGTTGGTAAGCAGCTGGAAATGAAAATACAGATTAATCAGACCAATCACGATATCAATAAATTGCCACATGCCCTCAATCCGGATTCCTGCAAAGTCAGCCAACCACTCTGCACCTGTCCACAGTGCCATAATGATACCCAGAGTATTCAATAAGGACAGCTCGCGCTCTTCCTCCTTCAGTAAACGGATCGCAGACAGGAAGAGCAGATAACCGACGAAGCCCGGCAAGATGCTGACGTTGTTAATGTTTATATTGAAGTAAAGAAAGAAATATCCCCATGCAGCTTTTGAAATTCCACTAAATAGCTTTTGGCAGTCTGTCATCAGTTTTCACCTCCTGCGGATATAAGTCGATCCGTTTCACAAATTCACCGTTCACGTAGAAATCCGCAGCAAAAAACTCAGGAAGAACCGTTTCTCCTTCCGGATCGACTGTTTCACCGCCGCCGCCAAATTCCAGATACGGTCCCCAGCCGGGTTCCGTTCTGTGGCTGCCCCAGTTCTCGCCGACGCTGCTGCTGCCGCCGGAGCCATAACTTCCCGGTGATGCCAGTTCTTCCGATCGTGTTTCTCCCGGATATACAGGTACTGTACTAAGACCAACACCCTCCACGAAATCACGTTCTTTTGCAGTGCCAAGATGTGTTACGCCGTTCCTTTGTATCCTTGCTGCTCTTGTAAACTTTACGTTCGGTTTCGGTGTCGTATCATAAGAAAAACTGTTACCGAAAAGGAAACTGGATCCGTTTTCATTTTGAACGGTATTGTCAACCGTATAAACGGTTTGCACAATTACCTCAAGCTGAAATTCATCCACGACGCCCGTATATCGAACTCCCGGGAGCTCTGTGCACCCCCATTCAAGGCTCTGATCCGTTGCTTCTATACTGCGGAACTCCTCCAGAGGAACAGCAACCCACCTTCCGTCTTCTCTCTCCACACGAAGATTCTGTACAGCAAGAAAGATCTTTCCCTCTTCTTCCGGCTGACCGTCCGGAGGATCATTTACCTTCACGACAAGGAGCCCTTCATAGGTGTTGGAGTCATGCTGCTTCAGGTTGTAAATAGAATATCCGCTTTGAACATCCGGCCACTCATTCAGTCCACAATCCCAGTTGGGACAGATGCCGGTCTTTTCCTTTTCTTTTATTTCCTTTATAATTTCTTCCTGCACAGAACTCGAAGCACACATGATCCTGTAAATCCCATTTTGATCAAGTATGGATTTCGCATAAGTGTCAAACGCACCTGCAGGTGTTGTGCAATAGGTACTTCTTGCCGATGCCAGAGACAGCCAGACTGGGTTCGTGTCTGATGTATCTGAGACAGAGACTTGAGTTCCAATGACAAGAGACAGTGTAAGCAGCACCAATACACATACGGAAACCAATCCCATTCCGACCGGATATTTCTTAAATCTCGCAATGGTTTCGATCCGTTCCCTGATCTGTTTGCCGCCATTATTCACACAGGTGGTCCCCGGGGTTTTCGCAAATCGTTCATTTACCATGGAGAGAAGGATGTGCCCATACTCACGACGTTCTTCTCCCTCCAGATGTTCCAGAACATACTGATCGCAGCGCTTTTCCATATCATTTGCGGCGCAGCCGGCACAATATACCAGCAGCGGATTGCACCAGTGCAGGCAGCGCAGAACACAGATCACCACACTCCAAATCGTGTCCCGTGATTTCAAATGCAGCAACTCATGCAAAATGATTTTATTCTCAATTCCCTCGTTGGCCGGGATTACAAGCACGGGCCTGAAGATTCCACATACAAATGCACTGGGCAATCCCTGAACCAAAATCACGCGGCATGGCTTAACACCGATCTGCCCGGCAATGCTTTTTATGCGTTCCATCAGTTCAACCGATGCAGGCTGCCCTTTCGACAATGCCAAACGCAAACGAAGGTAGGAGATCAGATACCGGGCAAGATTCGCAGTCACCCCAATCACATATACGGCAAATATCCAGTCCGCTATGGTATCCGGAATCCCTTTTAGAACCGGTATCGGAAACAGAACCCGGGAAAAGCCATATTCTCCAACTGCGACTTTTATCAGTTCGACCACAACCTGCCAGTGAACCAGAGTATACCGACCACTCCATCTTGCAGGAATCAGGATCATAACGCCCAATACGCCCCAGACTGCGAAATGCCATTTTGGCGGAAGCTTATCTTTGAATAGCGCCTTGATAACAAGCAGGAGTACAGCAACACCGGAGGCTGTCAATGTCTGGAGAAGAAATCCCCATAGATCAAACATACTCACACCTCCATCTCGTCCAGAATCTTCCGCAATCGCTCCCTTTCTTCTGCTGAAATCGGTTCCTCCTTCAAAAAGGCTGCAACCAGATCTCCCGCAGAACCGCTGTAAACCCGTTTCAGAAAGCTTTGCCGTTCCTGCTGCTGGCAGCTCTCTCTGTCAAGAGTGGCATGATAGCTATGCGGCGAAGTGTCTTTATCAATACGCACAAGCCCTTTTGCTTCCATGCGGGTAAGATAAGTGAGAACCGTATTTCTGCTCCATCCCGTATGCGGAAAAAGAATATTTACAATCGTTCCAAGTTCTGCGCCGTCTGCTTCCCATAAGGCGTTCAGAACCGTCCATTCACGCTCGGATAATTTCATATAAAAACACCTCCTACATTTGTAGTATCTATTTATATACTACAAATGTAGGAGGTGTTTGTCAATAGAATTTATCCCAATAGTAAAAAAATATCATATCAACCCTTGCTGCAATGACATTTTGAGCTGCCTTTTACTCAGTCAAAATATTCCTCCACTGTTTTGTCTATAATTTTCCATTATCGGTGATCGTAAATATCCCCGATGTTTCACAAACAAGATAGAATTTCTGTCTGCTTCCATATGATAGTCCTGATGGATTTTTACATCTCTTTCCAGTGCATTTGCCCTTTCACTGGTATTCAATCCATATTCACCTTCTACTACAATATATTTATGGTTAATATCCCTTACAGCCAGTAAGGAATTACCCATCTTGTTGCTTAAGCTGTATAATGATGGAGCAATCGGTATATCGTCTACCTTTCTTGGACTTCGCGTCCGCATCAAAGAC